>DASRZK010000150.1:0-3574 GCA_035686505.1 Dehalococcoidales bacterium
CTTTACCTCTCCGAGCTCCCTGAGCCCCTCGAACACGGCTCTTGCCGTAATATCCCCGGCATGGATAATGAGGTCAACTTTTTCCAGCGCCTCCATAATTGCCGGCGGTATATCTTCAATAGTCTGAGCATGCGTATCTGAAATAACGCCTATCCTCATTCCGCAACTCCTACCGCAGACTTTCCACCATTTTCCGCCCAAGCATACGGGCTTCTTCCATCAGCTTAGCGTTTTTCGGCGCATCTCCGGTCCTGCCCGCGTACCCGCTCACCACAAACCGCCGGCCCTTATCGACATGAGAAACCGAGTCAATAAACTGGTGCAGCGTATGGAGCGTGTCTTCAATGCCTTCCGACTCAGCGATAACGATGAGGCCCAGCGCCCTGGCGCTGGCCCGCCTGCTCTTATTGTACGGGGAAAAATTGCGGTCCATGAAGGCCTTCATCTGGGCGGTCACGTTGTAATAGTAGACCGGGCTGCCCAGGATGACCCCATCCGCCTGGTAAAACTTATCGATAATCCAGCCGGTATCATCCTTCTGCGTGCAGGATGCAAAGGAGGCGCAGTCATCGTGGCCGAGACAGGGATTCACCTTATGCTGGCTGAGGACTATCTTTTCCGTTTCGGCGCCAAGCTTCTTCGCTTCATCAAGCGCCTGGTCAACCAGAAAACTGGTGTTGCCATCAAGCCTGGGACTGCCGACTATGGCCAGTATTTTCAACTCGACCTCCCTATAGCTGTCTGCGAAATGCTGGTATCCCAGTGATGTCCTGCCCCAGAATCAGGGTGTGCATATCGTCTGTCCCCTCATAGGTATAAACCGATTCCACATTGGCCATATGTCTGATGGGAGAGTAGTCCAGAGATATACCATTAGCGCCAAGGGTCTCCCGTGCCAGTCTGGTGCACATGCGGGCAACCGACACATTATTTTTCTTGGCCATAGAAATATGGGTATAGTTCGCTTTCCCTTCATCCATGAGCCTGCCCAGTCGGTAAGAAAGCAGCTGCGCCTTGGTAATCTCAATCAGCATGGTGACCAGCTTCTCCTGCACCAGCTGGTAGGCAGCTATCGGGGCGCCAAACTGCTCCCTTTCCTTGGCGTAGTTCAGGGCCGTCTCGTAACAATCCATAGCCATGCCAATGGCACCCCAGGATATTCCGTAGCGGGCCTGGCTGAGACAGCTGAGAGGAGCGCTCAGCCCTTTTACCTCTGGAAGTGCATTTTCCAGCGGTATGCGGCAATCAGAAAAGCCGAGCTCGCCCACATCACTGGCTCGCATCGAGCCCTTACGACTCTGAGAGGTCTGACTGAAGCCTTCGGTGCCCCGTTCCACGATAAAGCCTCGCACCCCTGCATCTGTTTTAGCCCAGACTACGGCAAAATCGGCGACTGCCGACTCAGTTATCCATTGCTTGGTCCCGCTGAGCACCCAACCATCAGTGCCCTTTTTGGCTACCGTGTCCATATCACCCGGGTCAGAGCCATGATTCGGCTCTGTCAGGCCAAAACAGCCTATTTTCTCCCCGCGGGCAATCGCCGGTAACCATTTCTGCTTCTGCTCTTCTGAACCGTAGCGGAATATGGCATAACTTACCAGACCGAACTGTACCGCAACATAACTGCGCAGGGCGCTGTCCACTCTTTCCACCTCCTGGCAGATAAGCCCGAAGGTAACATAATTGGCCCCGTTCCCGCCGTATTTTTCGGGGAGGCAAGCGCCAATCATACCCAGTTCTCCCATCTTTGGGGCCAGCGCCCTCATATCCAGTGGCTTCTCCTCGTGGAAGGCATCGACCACCAGTGGCTCCAGTTCCTTCTCGAGGAATTCCCTTACCAGAGTTCTGGTCATCTTCTCGTCTTCGGAGAGCAATTCATCAATCTGATAATAATCAACACCCTGAAATTTCATTTCCGTTCACCTCTTTATGCGGGCTGTTTTCCCCATCTCTGCTCGAACTTTTTCTTTACCTCGGTATTGAGCAGCCACTGTGGCCACTGGCCGTTTACCATACGCTCGATCTCCTCGAAAGGCCGCCGTTTCATCCTGGCGAGCGACTCCTCGGAATAGTAAGCGGTGTGCGGCGTGATGATGACATTGTCCAGCTTCAGCAGCGGGTGGTCTGGCGGCATCCTCTCTTCCTGTATCACGTCCAGAGCGGCACCGGCAATCTCTCCTTGACAGAGGGCTTCGTACAGCGCTGCTTCGTCGATAAACTCGCCGCGGGCGCAGTTAATGACGTAAGCGGTCGGCTTCATTCTCTGGAACTGCTCTGCGCCCAGCATATGCCTGGCATCGGAGGTGAACGCAGCGTGTACTGATATGAAATCCGAGTTCTCAATCAGGTAATCGAGCGGCACCGCTTCCACACCACGCTCGTCCAATACGCTGGCGGGGACATAAGGGTCAAAGGCTAGCACCCGCATTTCAAACCCCTTTGCTTTTGGAACTAAATTGCGGGCAATCCGGCCGAAACCAATGAGTCCCAGGGTCTTCCCCTTTATCGGTAACATCGGCGGTAAGATGTTGAATCGTATTTCCCGTTTTTCATACGATTCCCATTTCCCCTCTCTCACCGCCCGGTCCAGACGCACCAACTTGCGGGCGCAGGCGAGGACAAGCGCCATGGCATGCTCGGCAACTTCCTCGCTGCAATAAGCCTCCGGATAAGAAACGCAGATGCCATGCTCGGTCGCCGCTGCCATATCAATCGTCTCATAGCCGGTACCGATATTATAGATTAAGCGGCACCGTTCCAGCTGTCCGACTACCTTTCTGGTCACCGGTTTTTTAAAGGTAAGGATGAAATCAGCATCCCTGGCAGCTTTAATAATTTCCTCTTCCGTCTGGCATGGTCTGGCGATGAATTCCACCCCGATTTTACGGTAGTCCGCCTCATCATGCGGAATCATCGGGTTGGCCACCAGCATGACTGCTTTGTAAGACATTTTGCCTCCTGCTATTTTTCCAGTTCCATCTTGATTGCCTCTTTGGGACAAAAAGCCACACAGATACCACAACCTTTGCAGAAATCAAGGTCGATTTGAATCTGGCCCTTCTCCTCATCCAGAGTTATGGCCAAATCGGGACAGAGAAGACGACACATCCGGCACTGGTTACACTTCTTGTGCTCTACAACTGGAATGCGTGTCCTGCCTTCTACCGGCATGCCAGCCTGTCTCCTTTCAGTATGTCCATCTCTAAGTTGACTTTCCGCCTCCCAGCCTGAAACCGGCCGCCACCGCCTTCAAATCCAGCTCCCTGAGTCTTTCCGCCACTGTCTCGGCTATTGCCGAGCACAAGGCGTCTTTCGTTACCAGGCCGGTAATCCCCACCGCAGCCCCCAGCATAACCATATTGGCCACGATTTCGTTCTTAAGCTCCTCAATCGCCGTCCTCGTTGCTGGAACTGGCACCTGTTTCAGGCTATCTACATTATGGGGAGAGACAAGTTGGTCATCGTACACAACGATGCCTCCCTCTCTGACCTGCCCTATGTATTTATCGTAGGCCGTCTGGAACATGGCGACCATGATGTCAGCTTCAATGACATAAGGGTAGCTTATCGGCTG
>DASRZK010000151.1:0-2831 GCA_035686505.1 Dehalococcoidales bacterium
GCTCAGAATATCCATCAGGCGGGATTCGTATTCCTCTTCGGAACAGTCCCTGGGTAACGTTATCTTTATCAGAGGCAGTCCCAGCGCCTGCGCCTGCCGTTCCAGCATTTCCCGGCGCACGCCGTGCATGCTCACCCGGTCGTGAGCCTCGCTTATCGAGGTGAGCAGAGACACAACCTGATATTTGCCACCTCGCTGTATTTCATACAGGCTGAGGGCGCTGTCTTTGCCCCCACTCCAGGATACGATAACCTTTTCCATCATAGATAAACCAGCGCGATTAAATATATCGGCCAATCGATTTGGCAATCGCTTTCAACTCTGTCATCAAACGGGTGAAGTCAGAAATAGTCAGCGATTGCAGGCCATCCACCAGCGCTTCCTTGGGATTGGGATGGACTTCAATGAGAATACCGTCGGCACCAGCCGCCACCGCTGCCTTGGCGATTGCCGGCACCAGCGAGAAGTGCCCGGCGGCATGGCTCGGGTCGACAAGCAACGGCAGATGGCTGAACTTCTTTATCACCGGGATGGAGGAAATATCCAGTGAAAAACGAACGCTGTCTTCAAATGTCCTGATACCTCGCTCGCAGAGAATGACCTGGCTGTTCCCCTCGGCCAGCAAATAGTCGGCGGCAGTCAGCCATTCTGTAACCGTGCTGGAAAAGCCACGCTTCAGCATGACCGGACGTTTGCTCTTCCCCACCTCGGTCAGCAGGGCAAAATTCTGCATGTTGCGGGCACCGACCTGAAGGATATCCGCCGATTTGGCCACCAGATCAACATCGTGCGGGTCAACTACCTCGGTTATCACCGGTATGCTGAAGGCCTTCCTGGCTTTGGCCAGCAGTTCCAGCCCCGCCTCTTCCAGGCCCTGAAAGCTGAACGGCGAAGTACGCGGTTTAAAGGCTCCGCCGCGTAGCACCGCCGCTCCCGTTTCCTTGACTGCCTGGCCCACTTCCATAAGCTGCTTTTCGTTCTCCACCGCGCAGGGACCGGCCATGACCACAACACGCTTCCCGCCGATCTGCACCTTGCCCACGTTTACCAGACTGTCCTCACCCTTGAACTCACGGGAGGCCAATTTGTACGGTTTCATGATACGGGTGACGCTTTCCACGCCGGGGAGAACCGCAAAGGTCTCCGTCGGTAACTGGCCGGTATTGCCGCCCAGTATAGCCACGACTACCTTGTCCGTGCCCAAATTCAGCTGTACCTGAAAGCCGAGCGACTTGGCACGCTGCACCACGCCATCAACCTGCTCGACGTCAACGCCCCGCTGCATCTCAACAATCATTTTGAGCTACCTCCACTCCTTCCTCATTCCTATTTACCCAGCGCCTCTTTTCTCAGTATTTCCGCCTTATCCGTCTTTTCCCAGGGGAGGTCAAGGTCATCCCGTCCGAAGTGCCCGTAGCAGGCGGTCTGGCGGTAAATAGGACGGCGCAGGTCTAAATATCGAATGATGGCGCCTGGCCGCAGGTCAAAGTGCTTTTTGACCAGCCCCAGGAGTACTTCATTGCTTACCTTGCCGGTGCCGAAGGTCTCAATGGAAATGGAAAGGGGGTGGGCCACGCCGATGACGTAGGAGACCTGAATCTCCAGCCGCTCCGCCAGCCCCGCCGCCACCAGGTTCTTGGCTACGTAGCGCGCGGCATATGTCGCCGAACGGTCAACTTTGGTCGGGTCTTTCCCGGAAAAGGCGCCGCCGCCGTGCCGGGCAATGCCACCATAGGTATCAACCAGTATCTTCCGACCGGTGAAGCCAGTGTCAGATACCGGCCCGCCGATTTCAAATCGGCCGGTGGCATTGACATAGTACTCGGTTTCCCTGTCCAGAAGAGACGCCGGAACCACTTTCTTAATCACATGCTCGACAATATCCTGGCGAATCTGTTCTTGAGATGGCTCAGGGTTGTGCTGAGCGCCAATGACCACATTGGTTATCCGAACAGGCTTGCCGTTATTGTACTCCACGGTAACCTGCGATTTACCATCAGGCCTCAGGTAGGGCAACGTAGCGTTTCTTCTTACTTCGGCCAGCTGCCGGCACAGTTTATGTGACAGTGAAATCGGCATTGGCATCAATTCCGGGGTCTCAGTGCAGGCAAAGCCGACCATCATCCCTTGGTCTCCCGCCCCAACCTGGTCCAGTTCGTCGGTAGAACCTTTCTTGGCTTCCAGTGATTTACCCACACCACCGGCAATGTCCGGGGACTGCTCATTTATCGAGACCATCACGCCACATGACTTGTAATCAAAGCCGTACTCGGGGTCGATATACCCTATATCACGAACCACCTGCCGTACTATCTGTGGGACTTCCACATAGCAGTCGGTAGTAATCTCTCCCATGACGATAACCAGACCATTGGTCACTGCCGTTTCACACGCCACCCGACCGTACGGGTCCTGCTTCATTATTGAGTCCAGAATGGCGTCCGATATCTGGTCGCAAATTTTGTCCGGATGTCCTTCGGTAACTGATTCCGATGTCAGCAGGTATTTGGCCGAACTCGCAAAACTACTGGGCATTTCTTCCTCCATGCTTATAAATGAAATCCAACTTATGTTCCCTCTTCCCAGCTCGCCAGGTATTTCTTCTGCTCCTCAGTCAGCTTATCAATGACAACGCCCATCGCGGTGAGTTTTAACCGGGCGACCTGCCGGTCAATATCTTCCGGCACAGCATGGACTGTAGCTTTTAGTTTGCCAGCATTTCTGGCCAGATATTCAAGGCACAGCGCCTGGTTGGCAAAGCTCATATCCATGACGCTGGCCGGATGACCTTCCGCTGCCGCCAGATTTATCAGCCTTCCCTCCCCCAGCAG
>DASRZK010000152.1:0-5782 GCA_035686505.1 Dehalococcoidales bacterium
CTTTACCGGAACGATGACAGGCTTGACCTCGGCGGCTTTGCCATCTTTTACGATTACATCGAGGTTCATCCCCTGCGCGGCGGCCAGCAGTTTCTGCTGGACCTCCCTGCCACCTTCCTTCGAAGTCAACTCGTTAAAGAAATCAATGAATTCAGCAGCCCGGTCAGCCCGCCTTTGCGCCTGCAGCGTAATTTCCTGCCCGGCGATCTCATCCGACATCGTCACTTTGTGACCGGTCATAAAGTTGGAAAAACCACCAAAACCTTTCCTGGTCCGGCAAACTATGGCCGTGGGGCGACCGTCCCGAGGGGAAAACTTGAATGCCTGAAGCGCCTGCATAACGGTGCCGTACTGGGTGGCATCAACATTAAAGACCCTCCAGCCGAAGCAGGCAAATCTTTTTTCCAGCTCCAGCAGGGGGACAACCAACTGCCTGGTGTCATCCAGCTGCCCCGAATTTTTATCGATAAGGACGCACAGATTTTCAAGCTTCTTGTAGCTGGAAAACATGGCGGCTTCCCAAGCGATACCTTCCTGCAACTCTCCGTCCCCGGTAAGGCAAAAAACATCGAATTTGGGATTCTTCTTACCGACCAGAGCCAGGCCCTGGGCAACGCCCACTCCCTGGCCGAGAGGTCCGGTTGAGATATGGACACCGGGCAGTATCGGGCCGGGGTGACCATTGAGGATGCTGGCTTCGCCTCTGGAGTTTTTTAAAACGGAGCGGTCAAAATAGCCGAGGTCAGCATAGATGGAAGCCAGGGGCGCCACCGCATGCCCCTTGCTAAGAACAAACATATCCTGTCCCCGCTTGGTGGGGTCGGCAACGTCAAATTGCATTATCCCGCCGTAATAAAGAGCCACCAGAGGGATTGTCGCCGAAAAAGCACCACCAATGTGGATACTTTTGTCGATGGCATCACGGCATTGCGCCAAGGTTACAATCCGGATGTCAGAGTCTTTAATTTCCAGCAGTTTGGTCAAACCGATTCGCCCGAGACATTCGCCAGTTTCTGTCACGACCATAACTATACCTCCATTTAATAATTAACGATGAATTATGGCACTCCCCAGTAATATCAACACCGTCCAGCAATTGATACTTTAAGCAGTCGACATGTCTTTGTCAAGAAACAAATCCCTATGCCATCACACGATATGAAATTCTATTGTCCGGAGCGTGTCGGGGTCGACGACATCCCAGCAGACCAGACTGGCTTCACCTTTAATCTCCCGTATGACATCAGCATATTCCCGGAAGTGACCACGGCGCAGCAAATGGTTGTCAAAGAACCACAGCCCGGCACCGGGTACCGAGAAACAGCAGACGGTATGGCTGCGGCGCATCGGCCGAAACATAGCAGTAAGCAGTACCGGATGAGAACCCGGCTCACACTGCTTCAGTAAAGCCGCTGCCAGAATGGCAAAACCGTCGCAGTCGTCCTTTTTCCTAGCCCAGACCGTCTGTGGATAGCTAATGGCATCGAAGAGATGAAAGGGACCGTCCATCGTCCAGGTCACCTGTTCCAGAGACGTCCCCACATCGACCAAAGACGCTACCAGCGGCAAAGCCCGAGGCAAATATTTAGCCTCACACCACTTGCGCCGAATGCGGGACCAGCGATACCTGGCCTTTTGCAGCCACCAGATTAAAAAGCTATCGACGAAGGTCATCAATACCAGGAAAATCACCGTAAGCACCATCAAAGCACCGATGCCGATTATGACCCAGATATAGGCAGTAGAAATCAGGGCAGCCGGTAGTGACGGAACCACTGGCTCCGGTGGGGACGGTGCCGGGACCGCTGGCTCCGGTGGGGACGGTGGTGGCACGATTTTTATCTCCGGAAACGGCACCACCACTGGCGGTGACGGCGGTATGGTAATTACCGCAGGCGGGGGGCGCTCAATAATTACCGGCGGGAGCACCGTCAAAGACGCGACGGTAAAACTTCGAGTCTCGGAGTAAAGGTGGTAAAGAGGCCGGGTCACCCTGACCCGCCAGTAGTAGGTAGTGCCAGCCATGAAACTAACCCTGGCGTCTCCGTCTCTATCCGGACCAACCGGCACCATTACCGTGGGCTGTTCGCTCGGCACGGTTATCGTGGTAGCCAGCTGGGTGAAATCCTCACCATAGGCGATATAAAGCTGGTACCCGGTAGCAGTGAAAGGTCGTCCCCAGATGAAATTTATTTCATTGGCAATGCCGGTCACCGTATTTACCGGATTGGTGAACTCCGGCTCCGGCGAGTCCAGTTTCAGCACAGTCATGATGTCGGTAATACTGTAGAGGCGATTGGTACCATTCGTCTTAATCGCCCACAGTTTACCGCCCGAACTCACTTTCAGTGCCTGAGGCGGGGCACCGAGGAGGACCTCGGTATCCGTAGCATCAGTGCCGGTGGTGGTAGACCTCGGCTCCCAGCTTGATGACGCGTAGCTTGCCGTGGTCGGGGACAGGCACTGCCACAGGGTACTCTGATTATTGTTGGGGTTGACTTCCAGAGCATAAAGGGTACTGCCGTCCGTGGCCAGCCCGTAAATGCCACCGGTGACAACGTTATTGAAAATGTCCTGCCAGTTACCACTGACGCCGATTTGCCACCTAAAGATTCCCCGTCGTGGCCGGTCGCTGGCGGCATAGATTATTTTGTTGGCGGCAAAGTCCGCACCAGCTATAACCTGAACATTACCCGAACCGCGCGGCAGGGCCTGAGGAATCAAACTCCAGGACGAGCTGCCATCGGTGGAGTAAGCGACCAAGCCATTGGTACTGCCCGCCAGCAGATTGTTTTCGCCGGCGCTGACGAGCGTATATCCGGTATCATCATCAAGCCCGGTTGGCTCAGCCTTTCCCCAGGAACGGCCGGCATCGTCGGTTCCGGTTACCTCACCTTCAATATTCAGGACATAGGCAACACTGGCACTCTCTACCGCCAGGTCCCGAATCTCAATGCCGCAGGGTCGAGCCAGCCACCCGGTCTCGCCGCCATCCTGGCTCCAGTAGACAGCTTCGGCACCTCTCTGAGCCAGATAGACAACGCCGGCATCTTCGGGAGCAAGGCGGATAATATAGCCGGTAGTGTCCGGCCGACTCAGTACCCTGGCCCAGGAAGCATTACGACACCACAGGCTGAGGTCTTCGCCATCATCGGTTACCAGATAAACCCGGTCACCATCAGGGGAGACGGCGACATCGGTGAGCCTGTTCAGACTGGTATCGATGAGGCTGATATCATTGAAAGCTCTATCGCTCTCTCCAGAGACGGCAAAAGCGCTTTCATTACCCGAGGTTCCCGCCACCGCGTCAGCACCAGCCCAGGCAACGACAACCTTATTCTCACCGCCGGGGCTTTTCAGAGGGGAAGTAGCGTTCACGTCCGGCGTCTTCGTCAGCGGGTCGGGACTGCGATAGACAGTGTTGTTATCATACGAGCCAGCGACAAGACCGGCACCGTCGAAGGCAACGCTGTGGATATCAATTCCGGTCTCAAGTGCTTCTACGATGGTATCTTCCAGTCGATAAATGCCGCTAGCGGCCCTGGCCCCGGGAGCACCCTCTATTGTCAAGCCAACAAAAGCAACGCGTTTAGCGGCATCATCGGCCAGATAATCGGGAGCCAAGGAGACTGAAGCCGAGGTAAGATCAGTAATCCCGTCGTCTTCCACAATGGTCAGCGGGTAGCCATCAAAGCCGGCGTCGAGATTCCATGCCAGGGAAGAAAAACTGAAAAGCTCTAAATTGACGGAAACGTTGTCCGTTTCACCGACGGCGACCATGACCCCGTCTGCCGGGAAAGCGGGGGAAAACGCCACCGCCCTGACGGTGCTAGCACTGCTGAAACCGGGCAGCGTACCGGTTTCCTTCCAAGCTGGTACTTCCGCACTGATGTCGCAATACCACACATTGGCTGCCCCACCCGCTTCCCGGCCGGAGGCGGCAAGATAACGCATGCCCGCGCTTCCCACGGAAACAGCGATATCATAAATTGCCGTCGCGGCGGCACCATCCGCAGCCTTCACCACACCCAGGGAGTCCCAGGCCGAGCCGTCGCCGGCGGTAACATAAACCACAGGGGGACTTGTTCTGGCGACAGCGACGACACCGGCGTCATCAGGGGCAACCGCCACCAAGTCGGCGGCAACGGGGACGTCCAGAGCCACCCAAGTTAGACCGGCATCGGCTGAGGCAAAAATGACGTTATCAGGGAGGCTATCACCAAGGGCAGCGTAGATTGTCGTCCCATCAGAAGCCACCGCCATGTCACGGATATCAACTCCGTCCGGGCCGAGGATATTGCCTGCGGTGCCGGGGATGGGCTCTGCCGACCATGAGAGTGTATCAGCCGAGGCTGGCACAGCCAGTGAAAGCAGACAGACCAGCAGCCCCACAACCAGACCCACGCCCCATAGCCTAGAAATTTGCATCGCCCACAATGCCTATCCTGACGGCACTGGTATGCCACAACCACAGCGGCCAACAAACTACCAGAGCCTATCTATTTATTGATTTGCAGTATTTCTCTCGCCACGCCGGGAGTCGTCACTTTCAGATTACGGCTGATAGGCCACACACTCTATTTCAACCACTATCTGGGGTCGTGCCAGAGCGGCAACAATCACCGTCGAGCGAGCCGGCAGGTCTGCCGTGAAGTAGCTTTTATACACTTCGTTCATGCTGGCGAACTCATCAGCCCTGACCAGAAAGACAGTCGATTTGACCACATCACTTAAAGAGGCACCGGCCGCATTCAAAACACGCTTCATATTCTCCAGGCACTGCCTGGTCTGGGCTTCAATCCCTTTGAGCTCGTTTCCCTTCTCATCAACATGTCCGACCTGACCCGAGATAAAAATATAGTCGCCAGCTTTTATGCCGGGAGAAAAGGGAACCCCGGGCAACGCCGTGGGTACGCTGATAACCTGCTTAGCCATGATTGCTCTCCTTCATAACATTATTTCTCTATATCTCCAGGCCGATATGATAGCCATCGGCAATAGCATCACGTATTTTCCCCGGCGAGACGCAATCACCGACACAATGAACCTCGGCCACTTTACCCTTGATTTCTTCGTAGAGCTGGCTATCAGAGACGGACCCGGCGGCCAGAACAATGGTGTCGGCTTCGATGGTCTTTTTTTCGCCTTCTTTGGTCGTGACGACAAGCCCGGAAGGAGTAATTTCATGGTATTTAATGCCAGTGAGCAGGGTAACACCCTTCTCCTTAAGTCGGCTCAACAGGAACGGTCTCAGACAGGGACCCACACCCAGAGCCATTTTCTGGCCTCTTCTGGTGACAGTAACCTTCTTCCCGGCGTCGGCGAGGAACTCCGCTGTTTCGCAACCGACCAGCTCGCCGCCGATGACAATAACCCGATTGCCCACGGCCACCTTACCTTCCAGAACATCACCAGCCTGGACGATGTTAGCTTTATCCATCCCCGGAATTTCCGGAATCAGGGGTTTCACCCCGGTAGCCATGACAACCACATCAGCACCAGCTTCCTCAACCATATCAGCAGTGGCCCCGGTGCCTAACCTGACCTCGACGCCTAGTTTCTTAAGCTGCGTCTGAAGGTAACTGTTCAAGGGAGCAATTCTGTCTTTATGCGGTGAAATGGCTGCCTGGATAAGCTGTCCTCCCAGTCTGTCTGCCTTCTCCCAGAGCTTTACACGGTGGCCTCTCAGAGCGGCGACACGGGCGGCTTCCATACCCGCCGGGCCACCACCGATAACGATGACCTGTCTCGGCTTCCCGGCCGGGACAATCCGGTACTCCTT
>DASRZK010000153.1:0-3981 GCA_035686505.1 Dehalococcoidales bacterium
AATGCGTCCGGTCAATAAATCGGACACCGTCAAGGTCCAGATGCTCAATGAAGTCCTCCTCGGAAGCACCGGGCAGTATGGCTTCTCTCACCCTCTTAGCAACCCGCTCGAAATGGGGCACCCGGTCCGGTTCCTGAATCCTGAGTGCCGTCATCACCCTTTCCAATCCGTTCATTTCTCCCCCTATGATTTCCCCACCAGCTTTGCTGCCACGATTGCCGCCATGGGACCGTCTTTGGCATGAGCGTCAGCCCCAATCTTTTCCGCCCATTCGGCAGTGGTAGGTGCCCCGCCAACCATTACCTTCACCTTGTCCCTCAGCCCGGCAGCTTTCATAGCCTCAATGGTCCGGGCGGCGTTGGGCATGGTCATCGTCAGCAATGAAGACATGCCGACAATATGGTAGTCGCCGCCAGACACCGCCGAGCAAAATTCCTCCGGGGAAACATCCACTCCCAGGTCGGTAACCTGCCAGCCGTTTCCCTTCAGCATCATGATGACGACGTTCTTGCCGAGGTCGTGGACATCGCCCTGCACCGTGCCGATAAGGTATTTGCCCATGTATAATCCGCCTTCCCTGTCCATCATCGGCTCAAGGTACTCCAGCGCCCTGGCCACGGCATCTCCGGAGACGATTAACTCCGGTAAGTAATACTCCCCTTTCTCAAAAAGCTCACCCACCTGCCGGAGACCAGGGACCAGCCCCTTATTCAAGATGTCAGCTACCGGGATATTGCTCGCGATGGCTTTTTTCGTCAGCCCTTCGGCAGCATCAATATCGCCAGCGACCACGGCCCGGCTCAGCTCTTCCAGATTCACTACCATACCCCTTTCCTTTACAGCCCCGAAGGGAGTTTGACGCCAAACCGCTCGGCAATGCCTCTCAGGTTACGTATCGTTCCCTCCGGGAGTGGGATACCGTTTTTGGAGCGGTCGTCAAAGGTCTTTTCCTCAGGTTCACCCGGGACCAGAATCTCCTTGAAACCCTCTGCCTTGGGCAGTGCCTTTATGCCATCGACGAGGTTATCGATGTGCTCCTTGTAGCTCTCCACATCGGTGAACTGCCCGATATCTATGGCGGCGACCACGCTGTTCTGGATGGGCCGTGGCACGTGGTCCGGATGCGCGCCTTTGGTTCCCTCCTCCTCCGATGGCTGAGACTCCACCTTCTTCGCCATCAGTATCGGCTCAAGCAGCGGATTCCCGATAATGACGCTGGAGATACACTCAAATAGAAGCGCCAGCCCGGAGCCTTTTGGCCCGCCTACTGGCCGGAAGATAACCGCCTGAGTGGGGTCGGTGGTGGGATTACCATCCTTGTCCAGCGCCCAGCTATCCGGTATGGGGATGCCTTTGTCCACCGCCAGCCAGATTTTGCCCCGCGCCGCCATGCTCGTAGCCATATCGATGAACAATACACGGTGCTTTTTCGCCGGCACGGCGATGGTTATCGGACTGTTGGATATGCCGGCAGCCTTGGCGCCGAAAGGGGCCATATTGGGCGGGCTGCAAACAAAGACGATGCCAGCCATATCGTTTTTTGCCGCCATCTGAGAATAGTAGCCCATGGCACCCTGATGGGTATGGTTGGAGAGAAACCCCCAGCCGATCCCGGCCTTCTTTGCCTTCTCCATCACCTTGTTCATAGCGAAGACGGTGACCACCGGCCCGAAGGCCTGGTCCGCCTCAACCACCAGGGTTGCCGGCGTCTCCTTTACCACCTTGATTTTCGGTTTGGGGTTCATGATGCCGCGGTCAACATTGCTCACGTACCACGGAATGCGCAGCACGCCGTGTGAGTCCACTCCCCGCAGGTTTGCCCAGAGCAGCATATCCGCTTCAATATCGGCGTCCCCGGGCGGCATGCCCACTTTCACAAACACCTCTCTGGCGAATTCACGCAGAGATTGCTCTGATACCTTCACTTCACTCTCTGACATAATACCTCCTTCGTTTTACCTTTTGTGCTCCTGAATGATATTACCACCGTCGATGACGATTTCAACGCCGGTGATGTATTTCGATTTATCTGACGCCAAAAACACCGCCAGGTCTCCCATCTCCTCAATCGTGCCCAGCCGGCCCAGCGGAACCTCTTTGCCGACGTGCTTCACATATTCGTCTTCCGAGTCCCAGCCCCTCGGTCTGGCCACGCTGCGGAACATCGGCGTATCAAATGAGCCGGGACAGATGGCATTCACATTGATGCCGTACTCGGCCACCTCAAGCGCCAGCGTTCGGGTAAACGCCGACACGGCACCTTTTGATGCTGCGTAAGCCGTCATTCCCCTGCCCGAGACCAGCGGACCGGTAACCGAGGATATATTGATTACCTTGCCGTATCGCTGCTTGAGCATGAGCGGTATTACCGCCCTGGTGCAGTTCCAGACACCCTTTATGTTCACATCAATGACATCGTCCCTGACCTCATCTGGCATATCTACAAAGGGCATTGATGGCGCGATGCCCGCATTGTTAACCAGTATATCCACCCGTCCATACTGGCTGACCACATTGTCTACCGCCCGGTTTACCTGCTCCACATCGGCAACATCCACCGGAAAGGCCACTGTCTCCTGCCCCAGCGTTTTGAGGTCGGAGACGTGTTTCTTGAGTCGTTGCATATCACGACTGAACAGCGCTACCGTAGCCCCTTCTTCGGCAAAGGCCCTGGCAATTCCCTCTCCCAGCCCCCGCGACGCTCCCGTTACGATGGCAATTCTATCCTTCAGTACCTGTCCGCTCATGGCTCACCTCAAAAATATAATGGGAACGATGGTCAATGCTCGTCCGCATTATAACAAAATCTAGGAATTGATGGAAAGTTGTGGTAAGATATACCGCAAATTAAAGGAGGTCTGCCATGTATGACATATTGATAAAGGGCGGGAGAGTAATCGACCCGGCACAGAATATTGATGGCACCATGGACGTGGCCATAAACGGAGACAAGATTGCCGCCGTGGATAAGGACATATCCCCACAGGAAGGCCAGCAACTTATTGATGCCAAAGGGAAGATTGTCACCCCGGGGCTTATTGATATGCACTGCCACGTTTTCGATAGCATCATGCCGATTGCCCTTGAACCTGATGTCGCCGGAGTAAAACACGCGGTAACCACCGTGGTTGATGGTGGAAGCTCCGGGGAGGTAACTTTTGCCGCTTTTCACAAACACATTTTTCCCAAGGCCCGGACCAAGGTCTTCTGCTTCCTCCACCTGTGCTCCTTCGGCCTGATTCCTGAGCCGGAGCTGAAAGACTGGGATGAGGTAAACCTGGACGGCATGGCAGCGACCATAGAAGCCAACAAAGGCATTATAAAGGGAGTTAAGCTACGCCTGGTCGGCAAGCTCGTGACCAGTGACGGCATTGAAGTGGTCAAAACAGCCAAGAAAATCGCCAGGCAGTTCGGCCTGCCGGTTATGATTCACATCGGCGACACGGATAAACAGGTGCCAGCGACATTAACCCCGGAATGCCACTCCGTGATGGAAGCCGGTGATATTCTGAGCCACGTATATTCCGGTAATCAGGGCAATGTCATACGCCCCGATGGTGCGGTATTACCAGAGTTGAAAGCAGCCATGGAGCGTGGTGTTATACTGGATACTTCCAATGGACGGAATAATTTCTCCTTTGCCGCGGCGCGCAAATGCCGGGCAGAAGGTATATTGCCGACCACCATCAGCACCGACCTCAACCACCGTTGCCTGAAAGACAGGACGTTCAGCCTCCCCGTCACTATGTCCAAATTTATGGCGCTCGGGTTGGACCTGAAGCAGGTGGTAACCATGTCTACTATTAATCCAGCGCGCGCAATTCATGAAGAAGGCAAGATAGGCAGCCTCAAGCCGGGAATGGCAGCGGATGTTTCCATTCTGGAACTCCAGTCCGGCGGCTGGACGCTTATTGATACGCCAGGAGAGACCATAAAAACAGATAAACTGCTTATGCCGGTTACCGCCATAAAGAATGGCCA
>DASRZK010000154.1:0-3045 GCA_035686505.1 Dehalococcoidales bacterium
TGGCCATTCTGGCGGTTGGTATGCTGATAGTAGTCACTCCACTCTCCCTGATATTCCGGCACCGACCAGAGCAGTACGGTTATCAACTCGATGGTCTTAAAGAAGCGCCGACACCATCAACAGCCAGAATTACGACCAGTCCGCCCACTGAATTGAAAATCGGGTTAGTACAGGCGCTTAAGAGTATCACTTTCTGGCGCATTGCGGCGACCTACATGGTGCATGCGACAATTATAAGCAGCGTCATTACCCACGTTATGCCGTACCTGAGCAGTATTGGTATTGCCAGGACAAGGGCCGGCCTGGTGGCTATGGCGATACCAATAATAAGCGTTGGCGGCCGTCTCGGTTTTGGCTGGCTGGCGGACAAACGCGACCGTCGGCGCGTGATTGCTGGAACATTCGGGATGGTTACCCTTGGTCTGGTATGTCTTGCCTACGCCCCGACCGCTGGTTTCTGGCTGCTCATTCCCTTCCTCTTTCTTTTCGGCATCGGCTATGGTGGCATTACCACGCTCAGACCATCCCTGGTATCTGAGTATTTCGGTCGGTCGAACTTTGGCACCGTTTTTGGTTTTATCGTCGGTATCAATGCGCTGGGTGGCATCGCTGGTCCATGGCTGGCGGGGTGGGTCTACGATACCTGGGGAAGCTACCAGGGCATCTGGTTAACCTATGCCGGACTGGCGGTTATTGCCATGCCGCTAATCTTCAATATTTCCCGAGTAAAAATGCCTCTTGAATCAGGATCTGGAGTTTCAAAAGGAGGAGTTAAATGACAGCAAGAGGAGCACTGATGCTTTCGGAAAAAGACAATGTGGCCACGCTACTTGAGGATGTAGCGTCTGGTGCTGATGTGCTGATTCGTCTCGGTAAGGGAACCAGTACCGTAAACGCCAGAGAAAGCATACCCTTCGGTTTCAAAATCGCCATGAAGGATATCGCCAAAGATGCCATCATCACCAAGTACGGCGAAACCATCGGCATCGCCTCGTGCGACATCAAGCAGGGGGAAATGGTCCACATCCACAATCTGGAAGGCGGGCGCGGCCGGGGAGATTTAATGAAAGGAGGCGTCAGATGAATTTTACAGGATACGCAAGACCGGACGGCTCGGCCGGGATTCGCAATCACGTGCTGGTAATCCCGGGGGGATTTCTGGCCGCCAAAATCTGTGATTTCGTTGACGGCACGAAAACCATACTTACCGCGGATACGGGAAGCGGTCGTACCAGCTTTGACCGCGAGACCATCGCGCGCACTCTTATCGGACTGGGCCGGAATCCAAATGTGGCTTCGGTTATTATCCATACGGTAAGCCCGGGTGTGGGATATCCGGAACTCAATACCGCCCGCCTTGCCAGGGAGATTGCCAAGTCCGGGAAGCGCGTGGAGATACTCGATGTGATAAAGGAAGGGAGCACACTCGGAGCTCTGGAGAAAGGGGTGCAGCTGGCACGGGAGATGGTGCTCGAAGCCTCGCGTATCAGACGGCAGCCTTTCGATTTGAGCCACCTGGCCTTAGGGGTGAAATGCGGCGCCTCGGATACCACCTCCGGCATCGCGGGCAACCCCGTCATTGGCAACCTCTTCGACCGCGTCGTCGCCGCCGGTGGCACCGTGTTCTTTGGCGAGACCACCGAGATTATTGGCGCGGAACACATTCTTTGCCAACGCGGCATCAATGAGGAAGTATCCAGGAAAATCCTCGAGGCGGCGGCCAAGATAGAAGCCGCCGCCAAAGCAACCGGTGATGACATTCGCACCGTTAACCCGGTGCCTTCCAATATCGCCGGAGGCATATCTTCACTGGAAGAGAAGTCGCTGGGCGCCATTCACAAGTCAGGTTCGGCACCCGTACAGGCTGTGCTCAAGTACGGAGAGAGGCCAGCCGGTAAGGGACTGTACTTCGTGGACAACTGGATGAGCATGGGTTCCATCTTCGCCGGTTACGCTGCCTCCGGGGCACAGCTGGTCATCTTTCAACTGGGAGGCGGGGGCTTCACGGGCAATGACCTGCTGTATACTTCCACCGCAGTCGTCGCGCCGCTCATGTGGACAACGGCCAATCCCAAGACGCTGGCCATGGCACCGACCAGCCTTGACTTCTACTCCGGCACCGTTATCGAGGGAAAGGATACGATTGAAGAAGCCGGTGGGAAACTCCTGCAGTTAGTACTGGACATCGCTTCCGGCACCAAGACCAAGGTGGAAACCCTGCGCCATACTGACCCGACGCAGATATATCTGAGGGACCCCAGTTTCTGAAAAATATCGCGCACAGGGGCGTTTTTCAAGGCGCTACGGCTACATAGAAAACAGACTAGAAATGAGCCGGGAGTTATGGCTAACCTTTGAGCAATATCTCCCGGACTTTGCCGGCAAATTCTTCGCTCTCAGGGCCATCAGCTACCAGCTGTATTTGCTCAGGGGAGCTTACGCCCAACCCCAGCTCCGCCGCCCGGGCAATCTGCTCCTGACCGAAGATTGGGCCCCTGCTGACCTCCGGCGTGGTGCCAAATAACCTTAAGATAGCCACTCCCACCGCGTCTATGGCTACACGATCGGTGCCGGCGAGTATCACATCGGCGTTCACCCGTTTACCATTGTTCGGCCCTCCATCGACGAAAGCTTCCACCCCGTCCAGCACGATGAGGTCCGGGTTATATGCGGTATTCACTTCGGCTATCATCTGCCGCTGGTAGCGTGAGCTGTGCATTTCACTCATATAGGGATACCCGGTCCGGGGTACCATCCCCACGGTGTTTTTCAGCGACAGGGTAAAGTGGCCGCCGTAGCCATGCGTTTTGAGACAGCAGGTCTGTACAATTGTTTCCGCTTCCAGATAGACGCGGGCAAAGTGAAAGCCGTTCTGCCAGTGGCTGTCATCTGGTTTAACGTGAACCCATCCCTCCGGTCCCAGCTCCTGAAGGTTGACCACCTCAATGCCCAGTTCCTTAGCCAGCGGGAATATGCCCTTGCTCTCCATTACATCACGGGTATTTGGTGGGCCGCTGCGCTCGGCCAGGGTTATACTGCTGGCCC
>DASRZK010000155.1:0-4937 GCA_035686505.1 Dehalococcoidales bacterium
CTCATGCTGACCGTGAAGGGCTGCTGGCCTGGCTGTCTGACATGCGTAAGCCGCCTCGTTGCGTCTTCGTTACCCACGGTGAGGAAACGGCCGCCACCAGCTTTGCTGAATTCCTCAATAAGCAGACAGGGTGGCAAACGCAGGTCCCGGTCTACCAGGAGACCGTGACGCTCGCTTGATAAGCCACTTTTGTGATTTAACAGTTTTTCCAGCTAGAACGTCGCGGATTCGAGTTCCACCACCTGCGTCTTTCGATGTCAACTGACTGAAGGGTAAAATAGAGAGCAAATCCGTGTTGACGTCCTGCCAAGGGTGACTTCATCAATCGGCATACCGGTTTGTTCCGGAGAGAACCTGTACGCACTGGCAGGCCCGTGAGATAATAGAGAAAAATGCGGTATCAATCTTCCAGCCAGATGTCGTTCACATAGGCGGTATCGGGGAGACCAGAAAAGCCGCGGCCATGGCCTCCGCCCATTACATTCCGATTTCTATCCATAATCCCAATGGGCCGGTGCAAACGGCGGCCAGTATTCATATAGGTGCGTCTACCCGTAATTTCCTGTTTACGGAATTCTTCTACCCGGATCTTTCTATCTATGAGGAGATACTGAAAGAACCGCTGTCTTTCTCCAAAGGCTGTTTCGATTTACCGGCCCGGCCTGGGGATTGACTTCGATGAGGGCGCATTGTTGAAACGCCCGCCGAAGCCCTATCGGGGTGTAGCTGTATTGTATAACGCCAGTGCCCAACCGGGTTCAGGTTCCGGGTATTAGGCGGTTGATGAAAAACAGGTTCAAGTCGTTCCCCTCCCTTTCGTAAAGGGAGGTTGAGAGGGATTTTGAGCTTGGGAATCCCCCTTAATCCCCCTTTGAAAAAAGGGGAAATGACTAACTTTTAGCCAGTTTTAGTTCGTGCAGCGACTTTGCTTTGGCGGCAATGTGTTCGGCAGAAAGCTCGAACTCCTTGACCAGTTCCCAGGGATAGCCGGACTCGCCAAAACGGTCCTGTACTCCAATCATGCCTATAATCACCGGATTGCCGTAGACTTCTGCAGAGCGTCCGATAGCCGCCGCTACCAGATTTCCCAGGCCACCGACCTGGTGCTCTTCAGCGGTGACCACCACGCCGCAGTCTTTAGCTGCCTGCGCGATGGCCTTTTCATCAAGAGGTTTGACGGTGTGTATATTGAGCACCCTCGTTTCCAGGTTGTACTCCTGCTTCAATATCCAGGCTGCCCTCATGGCCTCGACTACCGAAGGCCCGCAGGCGATTATGGCCACATCCTCACCTTCGCTCTTATAGCCTGAGGCAAGGCGATGCTCGAAGGCGTCTTTAAAGCTGGCATTTTCCCCGCGGAAACGGATGACGTTGGCCTCTCCCCATTCATAGGGAGTACTGTTATCAGTGACGACCGGGGTTGCCTCGCGGGCAAACCTGATGTATTTGGGGCCGATGACCTTGAAAAGCAGATGTTCGGTAGCCCGCTTGGTCTCTACGGAATCACATGGCACTTCGACATTCATATTGGGCAAACCGCACATTTGAAACAGCTCTTCCAGCGCCTGGTGGGTGGCGCCATCAGCCCCTACGGAAACACCTCCATGAGCTCCGGCAATCATTACATTGAAGTTACCGTAGCAGACAGTGGTGCGCAGCTGGTCAAGGTTCCTTCCTGAAGCGAAGACGCCGTAAGTTCCGAAGACAGGTAATTTCCCTTCTTTGGCCAGTCCCGCCGCCACGCATGTTCCCGACTGTTCTGCGATGCCCACGGAAAGCCAGCGTTCCGCGCGGTGGGGATGTTCTTTATAGAACTGGCTGATGGTTATGGAGTCGGAGATATCAGCTCCCAGGCAGACTACCCTCGGGTCGTCACCATGTTCGGAAAGAGCCTTGCCAAACCCCATCCTGGTGGGGACCATCTCCGCTTTCATAATCTCCGATGTGTTCCAGAAATAGTTTTGCGAAAATTTGGGCTGTTTTGCTTCGAGCTCCCGGGTAACCTTATCCTGGTAAGCGGCTGCTTTTTCAAGCAGCTTTTCTACAGGGAGCTTTGTCTCAAGTCCCAGCTGCTTTAAGGCGTCTCTCGTCTGCTCAATGCTTGGAGCTTTACCATGCCAGCCGGCTACGTCCTCCATGAAGTCAATACCCTTGCCTTTGGTAGTATGCGCAATAATGAGGGACGGTTTGCCTTTTGTCTCTCTGGCTTCCTTAAAAGCACCTAGTATCTCTTTCATGTCATGCCCATTGATTTCAATAACATGCCATCCGAAGGCGCGGTATTTGTCCGTAAGCGGGTCAATGCACATAACATCATCAACACAACCGTCTATCTGCAGGCGGTTCTTATCAATGATGCCGCAGAGGTTGTCCAGCCCGTAATGGCAGGCCTCCATGGCTGCCTCCCAGACCTGGCCCTCCTGCTGTTCCCCGTCACCCATGAGACAGTATACGCGGTAGTTCTTCTTATCCAGCCTCGCGGCGAGGGCGTCCCCCACGGAAATGGATAGGCCCTGCCCGAGCGAGCCGCTGGAGGCTTCTATGCCTTCCAGCTTGAGCCAGTGTGGATGCCCCTGAAATGGTGAGTGGAGTTTACGAAGTGTAACCATCTCTTCGATATTAAAGAACCCTGCCATACCCAGACCTGCGTACAGTATCGGTGCCTTGTGCCCTGCCGACCAGAAAATCCTATCGCGGTCTGGCCAGAAGGGACTTGCAGGGTCAAGACTGGCCTCATGCAGATAAAGCGCCGCCGCCACATCCATGAGTGATAGCGTTCCTCCGGAATGACCAGAGCCGGCGGCGCCCAGAGCGATCAGGCTGTAACCTCTCATCAGGTTGGCGGCTTCTTCCAGTTCCTTAACCGAGTAAGTCTTAAGGTTTTTCCCCGTCTTTGAATTTATGAGTGACATAAATCCCCTTTCCTTTCTACCTGACAATTATGCCAGCTTGCTAAAACGATAATTTATCTTGAGGACTTTTATCTTTAATTATAACGCAGGTTAAAATAATATCAAGAATTCACGGGATATAAATCGGTTTTTTAGGGTTTCCGCTCTTGTTACGCAGGAGAGTGCGGCAATTACCTGGCTTATATCGTATAATGTAATGTCGCCACTAATAAGAGGCAACAGGCTGGCGGAAAGCAAGATAGAGTCGGAACGAGCATTTAGCTGGACATGAAAATAGAAGCGTGAACCAGTCCGGTTATTATAAATTGGAGGTATTGAATAGTGAGCAAAAAAATTCTAGGTGGCTATACCGGAAAAACATTGCGGGTTGACCTGAACAATCTTCGCGTCAGGGAAGAAAAAACTGATGAGGAATTATGTGATAAATATTTGGGCGGCGCCGGGTTTATCTCGCATTACCTGTGGAAAGAACTCGAACCAAAGACAGACCCCCTTGGTCCTGATAATAAGCTGATATTCGCTACCGGGCCATTAACTGGTTTGCCCTTTCCTGGTAGCGGGCGCAATGGTATCGGCGCTAAATCGCCGTTAACGGATGGCGTGGCCAAATCAGAGGTGGGTGGAGTCTGGGGAGCTGAGTTAAAGCGGGCGGGCGTGGACGGGATAATTATTGAAGGTAAATCAGATAAACCGGTATATCTCTGGATTCAGGATGGAAAAGCGGATTTGAGGGATGCCGCCCATATATGGGGCAGAAATACCAAAGAGACTCAGCAGCAGATAACAGGTGAGCTGGGAGATGACCTTATCCGCGTTGCTTCGATAGGTCCCGCCGGAGAGAATCTGGTGAAGTACGCCTGTGTCATGAACGGGCTATTCGACGCTGCCGGGAGAGGTGGCGTTGGCGCCGTTATGGGAGCCAAAAACTTGAAAGCAATAGCGGTAAGGGGGCACCATGCTCCGAAGGCCGTTGATGGCAAGCCGGCCAAAGAATTAGCGAAATGGCTGAAGGCTAACTGGGAACTGATGAGGAATTTCTGGGAATACGGTACCGGAGGGGGCATGGACGGTTTTGAGGCCATAGGGAACCTGCCGGTGAGGAACTTCCGCGATGGCCTGTTTCCGACGGTCAAAAAAATCGACGCGCCTGCGGTAATGAATAATATCGGAATTAAGATGGACGCCTGTTTCGCCTGCCCGGTGCGCTGTAAGAAGGTGGTTAAAGTTGATTCGCCTTATAAGGTTGACCCTGATTATGGAGGCCCTGAATATGAGACACTTGCCTCAATCGGCTCCAACTGCGGAATTGATAACCTGGAGGCGATTGCCAAGGGCAACGAGCTCTGTAATGCCTACTCCCTGGATACGATTTCAACAGGCGAGGTTATCGCTTTTGCTATGGAGTGCTTCGAGAACGGTCTGCTCAGCAGCCAAGACACCGGTGGTATTGACTTGAGGTTCGGCAACGAGCAGGCGATGCTCCAGCTTATTGAGATGATTGCCAGGCGCGAGGGAATCGGCGATCTGCTTGCCGAAGGAGTTACCCGGGCCGCCAGGCAGATTGGCGGCGGGGCTGAGCAATTTGCCATCGCGGTTAAGGGGCTGGAGCCTGGAATGCACGATCCGAGGGCGAAACCAGGCATCGGTATCGGTTTCATGGTTAACCCGCATGGTGCTGACCACTGCTTCAACCTGCATGACCACATGTACGCCAGCGAAAACAACTGGCGCGTTAAAGAGGCAGCAGAAATGGGAATTACCGGGCCGCTCCCTGTTGAGGATATCAGTACGAAGAAAGTAAGATTGTTCCAGCATGTTCAGAGAAGGCTTACCATTCTAGACTCTCTGGTGGTATGCCAGTTTCTGCCTTACAACCTGACGCAGCTTACCGAACTGCTTAATACGGCGACAGGCTGGAGCGTCGATGTCAGTGACCTTTTCTCGATTGCTGACAGAACACTGACAACTTTCAGGTTGTTCAACCTCCGCGAAGGGTTTTCTGCTTCCGATGACGTCTTGCCGCAG
>DASRZK010000156.1:0-3051 GCA_035686505.1 Dehalococcoidales bacterium
ACATGACGCGGTTATTCGAGTGCTGGCGGCACACGTTCTGGGCACATCCAACAGTATCTACCGGCATATGGAAATCAATAACGCCTCACTCAGCGTCATCAGGGTAGAGGATGATAGAATGCGACTGGTAACCCTTAATGACACCGCACACCTTGACAGAGCAAAGTGATGAAAAGAACCATTCTTGTCATTGAAGACGTAACATTGCTGATACCGAAAAGACCATGGCTTCTCTCATGATAAGAAACGCTGGCTACAAGCTGGAGGGGTAAAGTGCTTATAAATAATGGTTTGAGGATTATTTTGCTTTTGATATCGCTCATTCTGGCTAGCACCGGTTGCACCCCGCAGGCACCAGCGCCATCCGGGTCGGAAGTGTCCGGCTCGTTCAAGGTTATCGGCTCCAACACGGTAACACCCCTGACCGCGGTCTGGGCGGAAGAGTTCATGAAAATGAACCCCAGGGTAAACATCGCCGTCAGCGGCCCTGGCTCCGGAGTCGGTATTGCCAACCTCATCGACGGCACCACTGATATTGCTCAAGTTTCCCGCAAGATGAAGACAAAGGAATATGATCAGGCTAAGAATCGGGGAGTAAATCCCTATGAAATTCAGGTGGCCACGGACGCCCTTTCCGTCGTCGTGCATCCGTCCAACCTTATTTCCGAACTGACCATCGCCCAGCTTTCCGCCATTTTCACCAACGAGATAACCAGCTGGAAAGAAGTGGGCGGCAGCGACGCCCCCATCGTCGCCATCGCCCGTGATACCAACTCGGGTACCCACGTCTTCTTCAAGGAGCATGTTGTCCAGATGCAGGGACTGGACACCGAGAACAAAGCACTCGAGTACGGTCAGGACGTGCTCTTCCTGCCCTCGACGGAAGGAGGAGTGACCGAGGTCGCCAGGAACCCCAACGCCATCTTCTACCCCGGGCTGGGCTATATGAATGACCGGGTTAAACCACTGGCCATAAAGAAGACGGCGGCGGACCCGGCGGTCCTGCCCAGCGTCGAGACGGCGCTTGACGGCACCTACCCAATTGCCCGTCCCCTCCTCTACTATACCAACGGCGAGCCGGCCGGTGTTGTCAAGGAGTTCGTTGACTACTGCCTCTCACCTGAAGGCCAGGCCAGAGTACTCTACGTTGGCTATGTGCCGCTGCAGTAGTATATAATGAAATAGCTTGGAGCCCTATCTGGGAAGACGAGGGAAAGGAAAGGTTGCCCCCATGCAGCCGCGGGGAGTGTCATCCACCACTGCCGATGCCGGACTCACCAGGAGTTTCAGGCGACGGTGGCGTTTCCGTGAAAAAGCCATAGAAGGCTTTATTTTCGGCAACGGCCTGCTGGCCGTTATTATTCTTCTGGGTGTCCTCTTTCTCTTAATGCGCGAGGGCCTGCCCGCATTCGCCTACACCTCTCCTTTCAAATTTCTCTTCGGCACCAGGTGGTACCCGGTCTCGGAACCACCGACCTTTGGCATGCTGACCTTCTTCGTGGCTACGCTCTGGGTTACCCTGATTTCCACTGCCATTGCCGTACCCATCGGAGTCCTCTGCGCGGCTTACCTCGCCGAAATAGCCCCTGCCAGCATCAGGGAGACGGTTAAACCCATCATCGAGCTGCTGGCGGGAATCCCCTCTGTGGTCATGGGACTCATCGGCCTGCTGCTTTTATCGCCACTGGTACAGAGCGTTTTCAACCTGAATACCGGATTGTGCGGCCTTACCGCGGCTATCATGCTATCGATGATGAGTCTGCCCATCATTGTCAGCGTCTCCGAGGACGCGCTGCGGGCCGTACCGAAAGAGTTCAGAGAGGCGTCTTACGCACTCGGTGCCACCAAGTGGGAAACGATACGGCATGTTTGTATCCCGGGTGCACTCTCCGGCATTGCCGCCGCTACCATGCTCGGGGTGGGTCGCGCCATCGGCGAGACCATGACCGTTCTGATGGTCGCCGGTGGTGCTCTGGCCGTACCATATTCACCTACGGAGCCCATGATGCCCATTACGGCGGCAATCGCCTCCGGCATTGGCAACGCGGTTCGCGGTGGACCGCAGTATCAGGCGTTATTCGCCATCGGTCTGATTCTTTTCTTCATGACGCTGTCCGTGAACCTGGTCGCCGACCGGGTGCTGGAGCGTCAGAAACGGAAGTTTGCGAGGTAATCTAAATTGGCGGTTAAAGCCATCGCTAAAAGGGAACTGACACAGCGTACTGCCTTCAGCCTGCTGGTACTGGCCACGGCCATTGTGGCCATCCCGGTGCTTTTCATCATCGCGTACATCGTCGTCAACGGCGCCGGCGCCATAAGTTGGGAATTCCTCACGCAGCCACCTTCACAGGCGGGCAAGGCGGGAGGTATCCTCCCGGCCATCGTGGGCACCTTTTACCTCATGCTCGGGACACTGCTGTTCGCCCTCCCGGTGGGTGTCCTCGCCAGTGTTTACTTAACGGAATATGCCCGCGATAACTGGCTGACCCGCCTCATCAATATGGCTATTCTCAACCTGGCCGGTGTACCAAGTATTGTCTATGGACTTTTCGGGCTTGGGCTATTTGTGATGGCCATGAAATTTGGTATGTCACTGCTTGCCGCCAGCCTGACGCTGGCCTGTCAGGCGCTGGCTATGACCATCACCACGTCAAGGGAAGCGATTATTGCCGTGCCCCGGGAATACCGGGAAGGAAGCCTCGCCGTTGGTGCCACCAGATGGCAGACGATACGGCACGTTGTCCTGCCTCAGGCTCTGCCCGGCATAATCACCGGCGCCATTCTGGCCATGAGCCGCGCCGCCGGGGAGACGGCACCGATACTGGTGGTGGGGGCCGCATTTATTGTCTCCGGGCTGCCCGGTTCTCCCTTCGACCAGTTCATGGCGCTGCCTTACCATCTCTACACCGCAGCCGCCCATGTTCCTGGCATGCCGAAAACCACCATATGGGGTATTGCACTGGTCCTGCTGGTTGTGGTATTGTCTTTTAATTCCCTGGCGGTTTTCATCAGATTACGAGTCCGACAGCGGAGGTTTGGTTCATGAGTGTA
>DASRZK010000157.1:0-5741 GCA_035686505.1 Dehalococcoidales bacterium
GTAAATATCTCGCTGCTACGTAGAAATGGTCAGCACAATAGAGCCACAAATGTGCTTTTGCTGTAACCTCTGGCCAGTTCATTTCTTCACCCCCTTCCACCTGTGCTTATTCCAGTAGGGAGATTTACATTTAGGGTATACCCAATTCTACTATCGTATTAAAGGATTGTCATGTTCTGAGCCAGATTCATCTTTATATCGCCGTATAAAGCTTAAAACTATCTTCAAACCTCACCAGCTGCTGAGTCAATGCGCATTGTTGACACCCAATCTACCGTAAGTTAATATAGCCATAAGCTTCAAATTCCTGTTTTCGGGTGATAGCGTGGCCATAGGCAAACTGTACAAAATCGGCGATAGCGAGTTTGTTGCCGACGTTAACTATCATGTTTTCCAGCATCGGGCAGCAACCAACTGGTGGGGAGAACTGACTCTTGCAGAATCTGTGCCCCTCGATGAAGGTGACATGTTTGAAATAGAGTTCGAGGACAGGCGCAGGAGCAAGTGCCACCTGAAAAAGAGGGTGAACCGGGCGGCGGGCGGTTTTCCCCCGCGCTATACATATCACGTGACCGGGGTCAGTTCTATTGAATAATTTAAGATTTTGGAAATAACGGTTTTTAACTTTTTCAACAATAAAATAAGAAGGTGAGGTGATTAGCGGTATGTTTATTATGAACAAAGTGAACATCTTTCGTTCCCCGAACAAGGTCATCTTCGGTAACGGTACCGTTTCCCAGGTCGGTGTTGAGGTGGAAAAAATGGGCGCCAGGAAGGCGCTCATTGTCACCGACGCGGGAGTGGCCAAGGGTGGTTTGATAGCCGAAGTTGAGAAATCGCTGAAAGCATCGAAAATAGACTACGGGCTGTTTGACCGTGTGGAAGCCGAGCCGCCGGCCCGCATTGTTGATGAATGTGCCAGGGAAGTAACCGAGAAGAAATATGATGTTATCGTTGGCGTGGGCGGGGGCAGTTCTATGGACGTCAGCAAGGGCGCTTCCATAGTGGCCACCAATGGCGGTAAAGTGCTTGACTACGTCGGCAATGATATTGTTCCCCGCGCCGGAGTCCCCAAAATTCTGCTCCCAACGACCGCAGGCACGGGCAGCGAGGTAACCCGTGTTTTCGTGGTAACCGATGAGGCCGATAATGATAAGAAAGTCGTTTTCAGCGATTATAATCTGTCCAGCGTGGCTATTATCGACCCGTTGCTTACCTTATCCATGCCGCCCGGGGTGACGGCAGATACCGGCATGGATGCACTGGTTCATGCGGCGGAGACGTACGTTTCCCGCCTGGCAACCCCCTTCTCCGATATTCTGGCCCTGGAAGCTATCAGTTTGATTGGTGAATATCTGCCCGTGGCCTATGCCAAAGCGGAGAACGTGGAGGCCAGGTATAATATGTCGCTGGCGGCAACGCTGGCCGGGCTGGCGTTCAGCAGCGGGGGACTGGGGGCAGTTCACGCGCTGGCCTATGTGCTGGGTACGGAATATCATATGTCGCACGGTCGCACCAATGCCATCATGCTGCCCTACGTGGTTGATTATAATAAGACGGGAGCTCTGAGTAAATATGCCCGTATTGCGCAGGCGATGGGGGAGAAAACCGCCGGCCTGTCCGATTTTCAAGCTGCGGAGCGGTTGGTATTAAGGTTGCACCGATTGTTGAGCGAGGTCGGTATACCGGACAAACTGGGTGCCTATGGCATATCGGCTAAGGACCTTCCAGTGCTGGTGGCGGGGGGCATGAAAAACAGTCGTCTTTTCGTCCCCAATCCTCGGGACCTGACCGAAGGCGATGTGGAAAAGATATACCGCAGTGCGCTTTGATTTGACAGGGAATTAAGGCAAAGTTACCATAGGCGTAATTCTGTCGATTCAGGAGGCAGCCATTGGGCGAAGAAAAGTATCTGACGGCATTGAAAGAGAGCATCATTAATCTGGATTTCGATGCCGTAACGAAAGCAGCTAAGGAGGCTATGGAGTCCGGTATCGACGCGAATGCGGCCATTAACAATGGCATGGTTTCGGGCATGGCCATCGTGGGCGACAAGTTTGAAAAGGGTGAGTACTTTCTTTCGGAGCTCGTGGTGGCGGCGGAGGTGATGAAGGAAGGGCTTAAGGTGGTAACGCCATATCTTAAGGGCGATAGCGCCAAGAAGATAGGTAAGGTGGTGATTGCCACGGTGGAAGGAGACTACCATGACCTGGGCAAGAATATCGTCACCAGCCTCCTGCGGGTGCAGGGCTTTGAAGTGATTGACCTGGGCGTTGATGTCGCCACTGATAAAATTATCAGTGCCATAAAGGAGCACCAGCCGTCTATCGTGGGCATGTCGGCGCTGCTCACGCTCACCATGCCCAAGATGGGCGAGGTAATCAAGGCGCTGAAGGCCAATAGCATGAGAGAGAAGGTAAAGGTCATTCTCGGCGGCACGTCCATAACTGAAGAATTCGCCGCCAGCATTGGCGCTGACCATAAAGCGGTCAATGCTCTGGAAGGGGTCAAGAAGTGCGTGGAGTGGGTCGGGGCTCAGGAGAGGAGGAACTAAGATGGCCGAGATGACGCGTAGAGAAAGGATTTTGAAGGCCAGCAACCGGGAACGGACCGATAAGTTGCCGTTCTTTCATAACTGGCGGCACATGCAGACCGGCTGGGCAGAGAGAGAGTGCCGCAACCGGGGCATGGGCATCAGCTGGGCGAGGCCAAGCTACGTAACCAGGATACATGACGTGGATATCACGGAGCAGTGGCTGAAAAAGGACGGGCAGGCGGTGTACCACCGCGTCTTTTCCACGCCCGTGGGCACAGTCTATCAGGATGAGATGAGAGCGCCCGGCACCGGTCAATGGCACGGGATGCGCGGCTGGAATGACATAACACCCTGGCAGACGGAGCGCCTGATTAAAGGGCCGGAAGATTATCCGGTGGTAAAGTACATTGTGGAGCATACCGAGTATATCGCTGATTACTACCCTCTGGAGCAGGCCAAGGAATGGCTGGGTGATGAAGGCATTGTCATGGACGTTCAGCCCCACCAGCCGATGCAGACGCTGATGATTGACTGGGTGGGGAGCGAGGGGGGCAGGTTTTTCATCCATCACGCCAAGTACCCGGACCTGGTGGAGGAACTGTGTCAGGCTATCTCCAAAAGCCGCGAGCCGATGTACGAGATAGGTGCCAGATCGCCGGCGGACATTATCTGGTGCGGCGATAATATCGATGGCGTGCTGGTCAACCCCAGGCTCTTCGAGAAATACTTCATGCCCGAGTACGCGAAAATGGCTAAAATCTGCCATGAACACGGCAAGCTGCTGGCCAGTCACATGGACGGCAGGGTGGGGGTGCTCAAAGACCTGATCGCGAAAACTCCGCTGGACATTATTGAAGCCCTGCATCCGCCGCCCATGGGCGACCTTTCCATAGGCGAAGCACTTAAACTCTGGAAGGATAAGGTCATCTGGGTGGGCTTCCCGGCGACAGCTTATTCCATGGGGCAGAAATCAACCATGAGACATGCGCTGAATCTACTTCGAGACGTGGTGCCCGGCGAAAGGCTGTGCATTGAGGCGTCCACGGAAAATATAGTCTCCAATGAGAACTTGCGTATGCTGACCTCGGTGCTGGAAGATGCGGAACTGCCTCTGACACCAGAAAAGGTCGACCGGATAGAAAAATCGCTTAAATAAAGCTTTACCCGTCATAAATACATTGTGATGGCTCTACTGGACCTGATAAAACAGCGGAAGAGCGTGCGCCGTTTTCTGGACAGACCAGTGGAGCGGGAAAAAATCATGATGTGCTTGGAAGCGGCACGGGTAGCGCCCTCGGCCTGCAATTCCCAGCCGTGGAAATTCATTGTTGTCGACGACCCTGAACTGAAGAAACGGCTGTGTGAAAAGGCGTTCCGCGGTATCTATTCCATCAATACCTTCTGCAAGACGGCGCTAGTTATTGTCGCCATTATCTCGGAGAGAGGTAAATTCCTGGCCCGTATTGGCGGCATGTTCCGGGGGACAAAGTACTGTCTCATTGATATCGGCATCGCCGGCGAGCATTTTGTCCTGCAGGCAGAAGAACTGGGTCTGGGCACCTGCTGGATTGGCTGGTTTAAAGAATCGGCGGTGAAGAAGGTGCTCGATATTCCAAAGGAGAAAAAGATTGACGTCCTGATTGCGCTGGGCTATCACGACAAGAAGGTCAAAGCCGGGCACGATAGAGAGCCGCTGGAGAAGATAGCCTCGTTCAATTCCTACTGAGTATAAAAAATTGGAGGCGACGACCGGATTCGAACCGGTGAATAGGGGTTTTGCAGACCCCCGCCTTATCCACTTGGCTACGTCGCCTCTGGAGCGGAAGACGAGATTCGAACTCGCGACCCTCTCCTTGGCAAGGAGATGCTCTACCACTGAGCCACTTCCGCTTAACTATTATTCAATTGGTGCCGAAGGGGGGATTTGAACCCCCACGAGCTTATCGCTCACTAGCCCCTCAAGCTAGCGCGTCTACCAGTTCCGCCACCTCGGCCCCGTCTTATCTGGCAGGAGTGGGAGGACTCGAACCCCCGACCGGCGGTTTTGGAGACCGCTGCTCTACCAACTGAGCTACACTCCTCCGTTTCAAGCTTTATATTTTAACATAAGTGTCAATTAATGTGAAGTCAGCACCCGCCCATTCAGCACTCCCGTATGCTTCCCTTTCTCCACCACCACCGCCCCGTTGACCAGCACGTAATCAATGCCGACGGGATACTGCCTGGGTGCTTCGAAGGTGGCCTTATCGGCAATGGTCTCCGGGTTGAAGATGACCAGGTCGGCGGCCAGTCCTTCTTTAATCAGGCCGCGGTCATTCAGGTCGAGGCGCTGCGCCGGTGCCGACGTCAGATGCCGGACTACTTCTTCAAGGTTGAGCACAACCAGCTCGCGACTGTAGCGCGCGATATAGCGGGGGAAGGTGCCCCAGGCGCGGGGGTTGGGTCTCTCCCCAACGAGTATGCCGTCGCTGCCCGCCATGTGGCACGGGTGCTTCATGATACGCTGCAAATCCTCCTCGTTGCCTAACAGGCTGAGGTGACCCACCGCCAGCTCCTCTTCCTGAAGCAGGTCGCAGGCAAACTGTACCACCTCTCTACCGGCCATCTGGGCCGCTTCGAGGATGGTCTTGCCCACGTAAATGCCGTTTTTCTCAGAGGGGACACAGGTCAGCACGACCTTGTCCCAGGGGACATTTAAATCCCTTATTTCGGCGCATATCTTTTCCCTGGTTTCGGCCTGCTCCAGCCTTTCCAGTATGGCCTCCGGGCCGCCCTCGTGGGCCCAGCGCGGCAGGAAGACGAGCAAAAGCGTGCTCTGGGCGATGTAGGGATAGCTGTCAAAAGTAACATCGATGCCTTTAGCTCGCGCTTCGTCGACGAGCGACAGCATCTCGACAGATGTGCCCTGCTTGGTGGGGTATGACACCGAGAAATGCGAGAAATGCGTCTTCACGCCGGTCTTCTCGGCAATACGGAGCACCTCTTTGATTGACTCAATCAGGCCGAGGTCGTTTTTCCGCACGTGCCAGACGGAAACGCCGTCGAATTCAGCAACTGTTTCACAGATTTTTACCAGCTCCTCCTCGTTGGCGTAGCGGCACGGGAAATAATCAAGACCCGTGGAAAATCCAGCAGCTCCCTCCCGCAACCCCTGCGCCATCAGCGCCTGCATTCCAGCCATTTCCTCAGCGGTGGCGGAGCGGTC
>DASRZK010000158.1:0-11800 GCA_035686505.1 Dehalococcoidales bacterium
AACCATCGGTCGGCTTGCTCGAGGTCATGCCGGGATATAAGGACATACTTCCCAAATCTTTCCAAAAAAGGACGACCACCCCACATTCCCACGCCATAGGCAATGGCCGAACCGATAGTGTTTCCCAGAGCACCATAAGCACCGGCGACCAGAGTAAAGGCAACATGTAGAGACTTCGCTTTAATCAGCATCCAGCCGGCAAGGGGCATGATTATTTCACTTGGCACCGGGATACAGGCGCTCTCTACAGCCATGAGGGCGACAACCCCGGGCCACTGCATAAAATTGTAAACGTTACTTATGAAATTTAATAATTCTTGTTCAATAGCGAGCATTGTTTGAGTGTATCAAGCAGGCAGCATCAGCGTCAAGCCAGTGGTACAAATATTGGGGGAGGTAAATATGGGTTCACCCGTTGATTATTCTATCCTTGACTGCGCCAGTAATTATATGGTCTAAACTCAGGTGAACGTCTTCAACCTGACCATAATCATGGCTGGATACTATGATTGCTTTATCGACCAGTTCTTTTAATTTCCCTCCGCCAAAACCGGTAAGGGCAATAGTTATTGCCCCGTTTTCGCGGGCGTACTCCATGGCGCCAAGCACGTTTGGGGAATTACCGGAAGCACTTATCCCTATGACCACATCCTCTTCATTCAGTTGGTCCACGAGTTGCTCTTTGAAGATGGAGTTATAGTCAATATCATTGGCAAGAGAAGTAATCATTGCCATATTGTCCGTTAAGCTTGTGGCACGCACACGTTTTTTACCGCTGACCACGGTTCCCATTCTAAGGTCACGGGCAAAATGCGAGGCGGTTGAAGCACTACCGCCATTCCCCAGGATAAATACCTGCTTACTTTTTTTATATGCCTTAAATATAATATCGGCTACGTCGGTTATATCCTGATGGGAAAGCTCCCTCAGGCAAAGGCTTAATCCGTCAATGTAATTTTTAATTAATGATGTCATTCTTTACCTCCCCCCGAATATTTACCACAGGTGCCGCCCTGGGCCATTACTTAAAGTCACCCAATATCTTATTACATTTTTAACTTCATTTTAAGGCTTCAACAGGACAACTAAATTTTCCCCGCTATACGTAGAATCGAAAGCTCTCTGAGCATCCTCCAGCGGTATAATCTCAGAGATAAGCGGTTTAACATTCACCTGTTTATTTGCTATCAGACGCATTGAGGTATATATTAACCCGCTGGGCCCGGCGAACCCGCCGGCGATAGCGGCAAACCGTATTTGCTTTTTCCACCAGACCATGGGGTCAATCTTTGCTGGTAACGCGTACCCGGCCAAGCCTATGATGCCAGCGCGTCTGACCATATCAGCCGCCTGGTTTAAGACGTCCCCGCTCCGGACGCAAATTATGACCGCGTCCGGGCCAGCCTCCGTGAGCTTCACCACCTCGGAGACAACATCAACTTCATTCGGATTCAGAACGGCATCGGCGCCCATTTCCAGGGCTTTATCCAGACGGGACTTTATCGGGTCGATGACTATAACCGGGGCGGCTCCGGCGGCCTTAGCACATAGCATCGTTCCCAGTCCTATTTTCCCGGCCCCAATGACGACGGCTGATTCCCCGGGCTTCAGCCCGGTAATTCTAACGCCGCTTACACCCGTGCGCAGTGGTTCCACCAGTGCCGCTTCCTCATCAGATACATTATCGGGTATTTTTTGAACCGAGGTCGATGGCCGAACGAAATACTCAGCCATGGCGCCCTGCCGGTTCGCATAGTCTCTCACTATTATGGGTAAAGTTCGTGGTGATACATCCTTGCCCTGGCACAGGTGATGTAACTGGCGCCGGCAGTAATAACACTGACCGCAGGGCAACGGATGGTCACCGATGGTAACGCGGTCGCCAACTGCCCATCCTTCAACCCCTTCACCCAGGGCTACAACTTCGGCGGCAAACTCATGACCGAGTATAGCCCCCGCCTTAATAGGATCACCATGCATCTGGTTATCGACATATTCAAGGTCACTGCCGCAAATAGAGCAGTATCTGGTCTTCAGCAATAGTGTCCCCGCTTCTACTGAGGGAGTTGGCACCTCTTCATAGGCGATAAGTCTTTTGCCTTTAACCACAGCCGCTTTCATCAATCTTACTCCCTTTATTATAGTGTTATATTTTCTTTTGCCCTGGAATTAACCCAGGACTCCGGCCAGCGAGGGCGCTGGCTCATATATTTCATCCAGGTGAGGAATGAATGAGGCCTGCTTCTCAAATTCTAGCATACCCTGGAACCAGATATAGGGGATGGCCCTTGACGTTACCACCCGCATCTTTTTCAACTGCAACACGGAATCAATGCTGTGCTCCCGCCGTGCGTCAACGATTCGCTGCGCCGATACCGGACCGATGCCAGGGACACGCAGCAGCTCCCCATAGCTCGCCCGATTTATGTCCACCGGAAACAGCCAGGGCTGGCTTTCGGCAATGACCAGCTTCGGGTCTCGCCTTAACGAGAGGTTTCCTGCTTCCCCGAACGCCAGCTCGACCTCTTTTAATGGGAACCCGTAGATTCTGAGCAGCCAGTCCGACTGGTAAAGTCGATGGGCACGCAGCGGATTGGCCGGCGGCCGACCCTCCAGCGGTGAGTTTCTGACCGGGCGAAAAGGACTGAAATAGGCCCTCCGCAGCTCAACCTCATGGTAGAGGGCCGAGGTAGTACGCAGTATATCCCGGTCGCTTTCCCCCGCCGCTCCGACGACGAACTGCGTCGTCTGGCCGGACGGCGTGAGCCTCTCATCGGACGCCATCAGCTTTTTCACCCACCGCATCGGTTCCACTATATTCCGGTACAGGTCTTTCCGCTTGCTCAGCCTGGCGAGATGTTGAACAGTGGGCGCCTCCATATTTATGGAGACCCGGTCGGCCAGTTTGCATCCCTCGGCAACACAGCCGAATGATGCTCCGGGCAGAATTTTGAGGTGAATGTAACCCCTGAAACCATAGCGGTGGCGCAGGATTTCCACCGTCTTTATCATGGCTTCCATGGTGCGGGTGGGGTTATCAGCGATTCCGGAACTGAGGAAGAGTCCCCGCACCATTCTTCGTTCGTAAAGCTGCATGAATACTCTGGCCAGTTCCTCGGGCAGAAAGGCGCGGCGGGGAAAGTCCCGGTTAACGCGATTGGTGCAGTAGGCACAGTCATTGGTGCAGACGTTGGTCAGCAGCACCTTGAAGAGGCAGACCGAGCCACCACCGGGCAGCGTTGAGCGGTAGATGAACCGCGCCGGTGAAGGCACAAAATCACGCGTGCCGCTGTAGCCGCAGATGTCATACTGCGCGGCCGCCGCCAGGGCTTTGAGTTTATCTTCAACCTCCATCTTCCACACCACCTTCTTAATAGAACAACTGTACTATAACACAGTGCAATGGGACGGTCAATAACCAAGCCGGGCAAGCATCACCGGTGCTTACTTTTCCGGCTCGTCCTTCTTGGCTCCAGCCATTTGTTCTCGGTGCCAGCGGTGAATTTCGTCAAGTGCCGGCGGCGCCACGCTGAACACCTCTATATCTTCGGGGAACTGCACCATGTGACCTTCCCGGATGAAGAGCAGACCTGACTCGTCCGCCTCAAGTGTCTCACTGATTTGCCCGGCAATATGCTCATATCGCTTCCGCAGCGCTTCAACGTATAGCTCGGAGACCCGCTGCGCCACCTTCTGGCTGATAAAGCCCATAAGGATGAACCTCTCCCAGTCCATGCTTTCTTCCGCCAGCGCTCTGTCCTCAACAGCTTCAATCAGGGCACCGCTATCGCTCTTCTTCCTGGCGATTTTACTGCTGTCAGCGTTCAGTTTTTGCATTGCCTCGAGCCCTTCCTGGCCCGCCTGATAGACCGATTCGTGATAGACGTGTCCTATCTTACCGAGCTTGGCCTCAAGGTTAGCCACGTGCTCGCTGACCTGCCGCCAGTAGCGCTGGTACTTTTCCGCGTAATCCTTTGGTGCATTCTTTCCCGAGAAAATCAGCGGAACGAGATAAAGCTTCCTCTTGCTGGCGAATTCTTTCGCTTCCGGCTTCTCAATCTTTCCCAGCTCTTCGGCCATGATGCACCATCCTTTCTTTCCTTTCCATTCTACCCTCTGCCTGCGCCCTGAACAAGAGTCCCCGGTTATGATATACTTATACCTTTGGGAAAGGTAATAATCAATCATGGCGAAGGACTACTACCAGATTCTTGGGGTGCCCAGGAATGCCAGCCAGGAGCAGATCAAGAAGGCGTACCGAAAGCTGGCGATGCAGTACCATCCCGACCGCAATCCGGGCAAGGAGCCGTGGGCCAACGAGAAGTTCAAGGAAATCAACGAGGCCTTTGGTGTTGTCGGTGACCCGCAGAAGCGGCAGCAGTACGACCAGTTTGGCACCGCCGGCAACATCGGTGATATCTTCGGCAGCCCCTTTACCCGTACCACCTTTGAAGACCTGATGAAGGATTTCGGCGGCTCCGGGCTGGGCTTTGATTTCCTTGACAATGTCTTTGGCGATATTTTAAAAGGCCGGGGCTTTTCCTTCCGCACTTACAGTCGTGGCTCTGGCCGACCAAGAAGAGGGATAAGGTTTGAAGCGCCGGGCGGCATAAACCTAGAGGAAATATTTGGTCGACCGCAAGCGCCGCGCCGTCCCGAAGTCAGCTATGAGATAGTCATTACCAAAGAGCAGGCAGCGCAGGGGATGGAGAAAGACCTCATCCGCAGGGGCAGGAAGATACGGGTCAAAATTCCAGCCGGCGTGAAGCACGGCACCAAAGTAAGACTGCGCAATGCCCGCCGGCTCACCGACGGACAGCCGGGAGATATTATTGTACTGGTCAGGGTGAAGTAAAGTACCCCACAGCAAGCTGTGGGGCATTACGGGAAGGGGAGCCACCCCTCACCAGATTACGGACGAGGCCGCTTTCATCCCGCCAGCAAGCTGGCGGGTATTCAGCGGAGACTTTTATAAAAGGTTACGAACTATCGGAAAAGATTATCTGGCCCACCCGCATTAGCCCTTGCAACCCGCCCTCCCTTAAACTATAATGCTCTTTAAGTAAAAAAATGCACATGTAAAATAGCAAAACACAATCATAAGGAGGTAGGAGCATGCCCAAGTTCAGCGCCAATCTGTCTATGCTGTTTACAGAAGTTGGTTTTGCCGACCGCTTTGAACGGGCGGCCAAAGCCGGCTTCAAAGGCGTGGAATGCCAGTTCCCGTACGAATTGCCCAAGGAAGATATCGCCGAAAGACTGGGCAAATACGGTCTGGAGCTTGTACTGTACAATATACCCGCCGGAAGCTGGGCGGCTGGGGAGAGGGGCATCGCCTGTCTGCCAGGGCGAGAGAGTGAGTTTCAGGAGGGAGTGGACAAAGCCATTGAATACGCCAAAGCGCTCAAGTGTCCCCGCATCAACTGCCTGGTAGGCTTAACCCCCAAGGATGCTCCGGCAGACAAAGTACGCCAAACCCTGGTCAATAACCTGAAATTCGCCGCCGAGGCGATGCAGAAAGCGGGCATTTCCTTGCTTGTCGAGACACTCAACGATAAAGATATCCCCGGATTTTACCTAGTGCGTACGCAGGACGCGCTCAAACTATTTGAGGAAGTCAAACATGCCAATCTCTGGCTGCAGTATGACATCTACCACATGCAGGTCATGGAGGGTAATCTCACCAAAACCATTCAGGAGAACGTGGGTCGCATTGGCCACATTCAACTCGCCGATAACCCGGGACGACATGAACCGGGCACCGGCGAGATTAATTTCACCAATTTATTCAAGTTCATTGATGAGTCAGGCTACACCGGCTGGATAGGCTGCGAATACAAGCCGGCGGGTGCCACTGAAGACGGCCTGGGATGGGTCAAACCATACCTTTAAATAAAATTCTAAACAAAGGAGGAAAGACATAATGGCAAATCTTGGATTCATTGGCGTGGGCATAATGGGCAAACCAATGGCCGAACACCTGATGGAGGCGGGCAACACGATCTACATTTACGATGTGGTTGACGCACCGGTCAAAGAGCTGGCGGCAAAAGGAGCCATCGCCTGTGGCAGCTGCAAAGAAGTGGCCGAGAAATCAGACATCATCTTTTCCATGGTGCCGGATACCCCGGACGTTGAAGCCGCCCTCTTCGGTAGTAACGGCGTTATCGAAGGCGTAAAGTCGGGCTCGATTGTCGTGGACATGAGTTCCATTTCCCCGATTGCCACCAAGGAGTTCGCCAAAAAACTGGCGGAAAAGGGCGTGGAGATGCTGGATGCCCCGGTTTCCGGCGGGCAGGTTGGTGCGCAGAATGCCACCCTCTCCATCATGGTCGGCGGCAAGCCGGCGGTATTCGCCAAGATTAAACCCTACTTCGAGCGCATGGGTAAGAACATCGTTCACATCGGTGGCAACGGTGACGGCCAGACCTGCAAGGTGGCCAACCAGATAGTGGTCGCCGAGACCATCATGGCCATCAGTGAAGCCCTTCTCTTCGCCTCCAAGGCGGGCGCCGACCCGAGTAAAGTGAGGGAGGCGCTGCTTGGTGGCTTTGCCCAGAGTCGGATTCTCGACCTGCACGGCAAGCGAATGATAGAGCGGACCTTCCAGCCGGGCTTCCGCATCCGCCACCAGCAAAAAGACCTGAACAATGCCCTGCAGGGAGCGCGCAGCCTGGGAATGAGCCTGCCCGGTGCTGCTGTAGCCCAGGAACTGTTCAACGCACTGGCGGCTCAGGGCGATAGCGAGCTCGACCATTCCGCCCTGGTACTGGCGCTGGAGAAGCTGGCCAATCACAAGGTCGCGGGCTAGCCGATAAGCTGGTTCGAAATAAAAGACAGAAACAGGAGAGAGGCAATGCCTCTCTCCTGTTTCTCATTTTGTTGCCTCATAAATAACGCTTTTAAAAAATACGGGTTTTAGGAAATGTTAATAAACTGCACCCGCATTTTTATTTTTTCTTTAGCCTCGCACCTATATATTTAAATCGGATAAAAAAACATGTTTACAGAGTCACGCTTATTACCCATGACCAAAGAGCTATTGTGAATTGACGCCTGGCTGGATAAGATAGCTTTGTAAGCGTGCGTAATACGGATGGACGTGAGAGGTAACATCTGATGCCTGACGTGAATATTGAAGAAACGCGAATTGAGACGCCTAGAACGAGGCTACGCAAGCATCTAATTCAGCCCGAAGCGCTGCGCCTTGTACCCGAGGCTCAGGCAAGGAAACACTCCGCCATTCCCCTGGAAATAAGCGGCAATGTGCTCCACGTGGCCATGTCCAACCCCTCCGATATCATCGCACTGGAGGCGTTGGCCGCCCAGAGCCAGATGCACATCGTACCGATGAAGGCCAGTGCCGCAGAGGTCCAGGAGGCCATAGATTTCAACTACCAGTCATACGAGGAAATAGAAAAGCAAATTTCAAGCCTCTCGCTGGACACGGAAGCAGCCGAGCCTCGGGTAAAGCTGGACACGATTACCGATGCCCCGGTGGCCAGGGCGCTTACCCTTATCATCGATGAAGCGGTTAAGGCTCGCGCCTCCGACATACACCTTCAGCCCCAGGAAGATAAGCTTCTGGTACGCTATCGCATTGACGGTACGCTTCACAATATGCTTTCCCTCCCTCTGTCAACGGCCACGTCGCTCATTTCACGAATTAAAATTCTGGCCAATATGAATATCGCCGACCATCACCGCCCGCAGGACGGCCAGTTCTCGGTACGTACCAAAGGCGGACAGGCAATAGATATCCGCGTCGGCACGGTGTCCACCGTCTACGGCGAGATAGCGGCGTTACGCCTCCTGGACAAATCCAGGGCTGTCATGACCCTGTCCGACCTGGGTTTTCTACCCCAGAGCCTGTCCACCCACGAAGAGATGCTCAAGGTACCATACGGCATGCTTCTGGTCAGCGGTCCCACCGGCGCCGGTAAAACCACCACCCTTTACGCTTCAGTGAACTGCCTTGACTGCGCCGGAAGGAATATTATTACCATCGAAGACCCGGTGGAATACCGGTTCAAGAACATCAACCAGATTCAGATTAATCCCAGGGCTGGCCTTACCTTTGCCAGCGGGCTCAGATCCATACTGCGCCTTGATCCGGACGTTATCCTGGTCGGCGAGATACGCGATGCCGAAACGGCCCGCATCGCCATCCAGTCAGCGCTGACCGGACACCTGGTACTGTCTTCAATACACGCCAATGACGCCGTGGGGGTGGTTTTCCGCCTCCTCGACCTCGGTATCGAGCCTTTCCTGGTCGCCTCGGCACTCATCGGCGTGGTTGCGCAACGGATGGTGCGCAGGATCTGCCCCGATTGCGCACAGATGACTGCAATTCCATTCGTGGAGCAAATGAGCTACGAGAACGAAATGGGAGAAAAACGAGCGGAGTTTCTCTGCGGTACAGGTTGCAAGTCCTGTTCCAATTCCGGCTATCACGGCAGGTCCGGGCTATTCGAGATTTTCCAGGTAAGTGACGCCATACGGATGATGCTGCTAAAAGACGCTACCGCAACCGAACTCAGGAACCAGGCGATTAAAGAGGGCATGATTCCTTTAGCCAAAGATGGGATGTTGAAGGTCAAGGAAAATTTCACCACCCCCGCTGAAGTTCTCCGCAACGCATACTCCGCAGAGTGACAACAAGCCTGATTCAAATTACATCGCAGCCAGGGTAGAGGAGAGATGCCTCTGGGAAAAGTCCGATGGTTTTTCAGTACATTGCCTATAATGAAAAGGGAGAGATAGTTAAGGGCAAGCTTCCGGCGGTCAACGAAGAAGCGGCCAATGACCTGCTTGGCTATGCCGGTTATCAGACCATCAACCTCAGGCCATATATTCCCTTTCTGAACGTTGAAAAGTTGATGGCCGGCCTGTTCCGGGTTAAGCCAGGAGAGGTTATACTGATGTACCGGCAGATGGCCATGCTGCTGGAGTCCGGCATCGATATTGTTGCCTCATTGGTACTACTCCAGGAACAGGCCACAAATCGCGCACAGAAGAAGGTATTAGGTAACGTAATCGCAGACCTGCGCGCCGGTCATCAGCTTTCCAAGGCACTGAGCAAGCATCCCCATGTCTTTTCCTCCATTTACTGCAAACTGATAGGCGTTGGTGAGCAGAGCGGAGACCTCGAGGCAGTGCTCAGACAGGTAGCTGATTACATGGAGAAGGAGGTCACCACCGCCAAGGAGACCAAAAACGCCCTGATGTATCCGGTGATTACCGCTGTGGTCACGGTCTTCGTTATTGTCGTTCTGGTAACCTTTGTCCTGCCCAGCTTCGGCAGCCTTTACAGCTCACTGGGCGTTGAGCTGCCGAAATCAGCCAGCCTGTTAATTGACTTTTCCAGAAAGCTGAAAGAGTACTGGACCTACCTCATGCTGGGCACGATGGTAATTCTCGGCCTGGCTTATGTCTATATCAAAACGCCAAACGGCCGGGCTAAATGGGATAAACTCATCCTGCGTCTGCCGTTGCTCGGGCGCACCTGCCTCCTGATTGAGCTATCACGTCTCTGCCGGAGCATGTCGCTATTATTCCGCACCGGCCTGCCCCTGACCGAAATCCTGCCTCTGCTCATCCAGACCAGCCGCAACCAGGCGTTATCCAAAGCGCTGGTTGATGTCCAGCAGGATATGATAAAAGGCGAAGGCCTCTCGCGGCCAATGACCAAGAACAAGCTCTTCCTGCCCATGATGGTGCAGATGGTCAGGGTCGGCGAGGAAACGGGCAACCTTGATGCTACCTTGCTGGCGGTCGCCCGAAGCTATGAAGCAGAAGCCGAGGACAAGACCCGCTCCCTCATCGCACTGATTCAACCGGTGATGACACTGGTTATCGGCCTGGTCATCGGCGCCCTTGCTCTATCCCTGGTCTCAGCCATGTATTCTATCTACGGACAGGGATTTTAATGCTTCACGGGGAATTGATGATGAGATTCTGGCAAATAATAAAAAACTTTACCCGCCGGGAGGCAGGGGTAACCCTTCTGGAAACGGTTATCGCCCTGGTCATCCTCGGCGTTATCTCCGTCTCTTTCCTCAATGGCCTGGCCACAACTTCCAAATCCGTTTTCGTAACCGATAAGCGCTCCACAGCCGAGAGCCTAGCCCAGAGCCAGATGGAATGGGTGAAAAACGCCAGCTACTCATACAATGCCACCTCGTATTCAGCAGCACCGATTCCCGATGGCAGGGATTATTTACTTTATTCGGCTTCTGTCTTTACCGAGCCGCTACATACACCGGATGATGGTATCCAGAAAATCACCGTAACCATCCAGCGCTCCAGCGAAAACCTGTTTAAGCTGGAAGGGTATAAGGTCGACCGATGAGACGCAGCGAGAAGGGATACACCTTTATTGAATTGATTATAGCCGTCACCATCATGGTGCTGGTGAGTGGCGCGGCATCCATCGCCATCTTCCAGATTCTAAAGGGGACCGAGGTTAATAATACCCACATGAACGCAGTACGCCAGGTGCAGAATGCGGGATACTGGATCTGCCGGGATGCCAGAATGGCACAGAGCGTAGACACGGATAACCTGACACCACCGGATTTCCTCATCTTCAACTGGAGAGAGTGGGATGACCAGAACGAAGAGATATTTCATACCTCAACTTACTTCTTCGAAGATTTAACCGATGGCACGGGCAAGCTGAAACGGACTCACTGGAGCAGCGCCGGGGTAAATAACCAAACCTTTATCGCGGGCCATATCTACTATGACCCCGGTGACCCCGATGATACCAGCCAGGTCAGCTACCAGGCACCAGTGTTGACCCTGCAGCTGACCTCCCTCGTTAAGGATGCCATGGAAACAAGAGAATACCGGATTAAACACCGACCAAATATTTAATGGATGGGAAACCAATGCGGAAGATTTGGCGATTAATCTTAAAAGGAGAACTGGGACAGGCTTTACCGATAACGCTGGCCTTATTGGTTATCGGTGGGCTGACTATCGTGCCGAGCCTTAACTTTATCTTCTCCAGCGTTAAAAGCAGTCAAATGCTGGAAGCAGGCATAAGAGGAAGCTATGCCGCCGAGGCCGGCGTGGAAGATACGCTATGGTCGCTGGTCAACGGTGAGTCGACTTCCAGTCAGCTAGCGGATAATATCAATGACATGCAGGTTAATATACAGACCGTAGATAAGGGTACCTACACTGTTTATTTTGGCGAGCTCATCGAGGCGGGTGAGCACCTGGATTATCTCGACGTGGCCGGGAATATCACCTGGGATGCCGGGGCGGATGCTTACAAATATACGATTACCATTACCTGGCAGCCTAATCCTGGGCCTCCCACAATACATCTGGGAGAAGTTGGGGCAAGAATTCCGGTTGGATATACCTACCAGACAGAGTCGGCGGCTGCCTTCGCCGAAAACCTCTCCACCGATGAACCAGATGAGACCTTAGATTCGCAGGGCGCTTATTTGCTGAACTGGAACCTTGGCACACCAGCTCCTTCTATCTCCGAAGGGCAGCCGGTACAAACACAGATTTTCTACCTAGACGGGGAAGGAAGCCAGGAAGGTTATTACGCCTGGGTGGTGGCCGACAGGTCGGACATCGGAGCTGTTGGCGAAATAACGGGCACTTCCTATCGCATCACGGCTACGGCTATATGCCCGGAAACCAATGAAACCACCGCCAAAATTGTGGCGGAGGCAATGATAGGCGACGGTGAAACATACATCACCTCGTGGCAGATAAATAACTGATTAGTACCGTGATTTTAAGGAGTAAAGGGTGAAATTAGGTAAAAAAAGCTGGC
>DASRZK010000159.1:0-6010 GCA_035686505.1 Dehalococcoidales bacterium
TCTCTGATAAACAGCCTGTATAACGCCTTCGGCTCCGGCATCGTCGCTGAGGGAACGGGCATCTGCCTGCAGAACCGCGGTGCCCTGTTCTCTCTTGAAAGCGACCATCCCAACTGCATCGCTCCGCGCAAGCGGCCGTACCATACCATTATCCCGGCCATGGTGTTACGGGATGGCAGGCTGTTCCTGACCTTTGGCGTGATGGGCGGCTTCATGCAGCCGCAGGGTCAGGTACAGGTATTGCTAAATATCATCGATTTTGGCATGGATGTGCAGACCGCGCTGGACGCACCGAGATGCCGGTATATTCCGGTAAGCAACGAATGTGTCTTTGAATCGGGAATTCCGGGCAACACGCTTAAGTCACTGGCGGGAAAAGGACACCGTATTGTTCATCTGGAAGACCCCTATGGTCAGCAGTTCGGCGGCGGTCAGGTAATAATGGTGCACCCCGGAAACGGGGCGCTCATTGCTGGCTCTGACCCGCGTAAGGACGGCTGTGCCATGGGGACATGGTAGCTGTGTCCCGATACGGCGTCTTAAGCACATGGCGAATTGGTGAGCAGAGATAAACATTCATATATTGAAGCAATTGTCAAAAGCTATTGACAATAGCCGTATAAGGACTATAATTAATGACACCCGTTGTGAAATAACCTTAAAAACTGGTTGAGGTGAATGATGTAAATGTATGGTGCCGGTGCCGCGCAGTGAAAGCGCAGTGGGTGGCGCTTTTTTATTTTGATAATAAAGGAGGAAAGTAAAATGCCTGAAGAAAAAATCCCTGCTATCATGCGTGAGTTCGTCAAGACTATGGAAGATGGTGATGTGGAGAAGTCGCTCGCCTGCTTCGCTGAAGACGCTGTCTGGGTAAACCCCGCTGGTACTTTTAGAGGCAAAGGTGAGATACGACGTTACACGGCGTGGATGTATGACCAGATCAAGGATATCAAAGTCAAAGAAACCGGTAACGGCATTATTGCCCAGGGTAACAAGGCCTTTTTTGAGCATGAAATAACTGGTACCATGGAGGGGAAGAAGGCAACCATCCTGGCCATGTGTGCCTATGAGTTTGAAGGCGACAAAATCAAAGAGACCAGGACAATCTTTGATAGGCTTTCCATGGCACAGCAGGCAGTTAAAGGCGGTCTGCCCAAGATGATGGTCAATATGATTGTCAAGCAGGCGGAGAAGGGACTACGTTAATCAGTTTCAGGCCAGACCGTAATACTGGGGCCGGGTGCGCACCTCATTGATGAAGTCTGCCACCATGTCTTCCAGATTACCGAAGCGAGGCTGCCAGCCCCATTCCTCACGCGCACAGCGGTCGTCAATTTCCTTCATGGTTTGGTTATGGTGGAATGCCATGACCGTCGGGTCTGGCTTGTAGGTGACCTTGAAGTCGGGGATAAATTTCTTTATGGTGAGCTCCAGTTCTTTGGCGGTCGGCGCTGGCGAGAATTGGTTGATGTTATAGCAGACCGTTCTGATGTTCTCCCCAGGTGCCTCATAGAGCTGCAATGCGCCGCGGATGGCGTCTTTGAAGTAGGTGATAGGATTGTATGTCTCCTCGGTGACAAAGCATTCGTACGGTCTGCCCAGGGCCGCGTTTTCAATCATCCAGGTATTGTACTGGGCGATTCCCGGCGTCTTTACCCCCGGGCCAATTACCCCGCCATAGCGGAGGCTGCGGAAGTCAAGGTCGAACTTGCGGCGGTAAAATCTTCCCAGAAGCTCCCCGTACACCTTGCTTGCGCCGTACATAGTAATCGGCCGCTGCAGGGTGACATCGGTGACGACTTCGCCCGTATCCAGGCCGTAGGAGGCGACGCTGCTGGGGAAGATAACCTTATTGACGTCAAAAAGCCGGGCCGCCTCCAGCATGTGCATGGTGCCGGCAACGTTGGTCTGGAAGGAGCCCCAGGGATTTCCCTCTGAGGGAACACTCAGCATGGCGCCGAGGTGAAAGACGTCTTTAACCTTATTGTCTTTAACCACATTCATCACCTCGGGCCAGACTTTAAGGTCTCCGTGAATAATTCTGGCGTTGTCCTTTATATCAGCCACGCGTTCCGGCCGGGTAACAATGTCAAACAGGATGACATCCTCCCCTTTGGCGACAAGCTCATGCGCCAGGCCTACGCCGATGAAGCCCATACCGCCGGTTATCAGTATTGACATACCTGTATCTGCCTCCTTCTTAGTTCAGGTCATTGCCTATTCCGGTAATTTGTCCTTACCGGCTATCTCCCGTAGCAGGTTAATATAGTAACGGAAGCCTTCCAGTGGAACATCCGGTGGAATCACGTGGTCAAGGCAGGGGAAGTAGCCGCCGGTCTCCACAAGGTAAGGCACTTTGGACATGACCTCTTCTCGGATGGCATCCTTTCCCTTGGTAAATACCCGCTTATCGATGTTGCCGCCGAGGACGATGTCCTTGCCGTACTTCTTTCTCCAGGCAATGCCGTCCATCCCGGATGCCACCTCAAGCGGCCACGGGAAATTGACGCCGACCTCCATCCAGAGTGGAATCAGCTCGTCGATATTGCCATCACTATCTACGTGGAGGATGTCCACTCCCTGACTGCGGAGAAAGTCGGTTACCTGGCGGTAGCGCGGCAACTCGAACTTGCGGAACATGTCCGGCGAAATCAATGGGCCGCTCTTGTAGGCCATGTCCTCCCAGAAACGGACGCAGTCTATTCTCAAGTCCTTGACCACCCGTTTGGCCACTTCCATGTCCAGGTAGAGCACCTGGTCCATCATATCCTCGACCAGCCTGGGGTCGTCATAGAACATGTAGAGCAGCTGTTCCAGCCCGGTCCACTCACGCAGCACCCCGAAGAAACCCTCCAGCAGGAGCATGGTGGGGACATCTTCGCCATTTCTCGTCCGTACATACTTATCCCAAGGGGAGGGCCAGCGCTCCGGCGTGTGGGGGTCAAGGCGCTTTTTGTATTCGTTCCAGGTAGCCCTGTCCTTGACGGGACGGTCCAGGTACCTGGGCATACGCCAGGGGTGTTCCTTGGAGACCTCCACCACCGAGCCGCCGAAGGTTGTTTCCACCCGGTGGCGCTCGTCTTCCCTCAGCACTTTAATCTCAAAGACGGGCATGACGGGTGGGGTCACGTGGTAAAAGCCGAAGCTTTGCGAAGAGGCAATTTTTTTCAAATCGGAACGGTTGTGCTCGGAGATAATCTCCTGGAGGCCGTGAAGGTGCTCAAACTGGAAGTACTCATTCAATCCTTCCTGAGTTCTGATTGCTTCTGGAGCACCCTGCTTGATCCACTCCTCGAGCGTGTCTGCCCAGCAGCGGTGAAACCAGTCCATGACCATGAAATCGCCCAATCTCTCCCCGCGGCAGATGGCCTTGAAGCGCTCTCTATTCGGCATGGGTAAGTTGGAATCTTGCATATCACTACCTCTGGGCGGCCCTTATTAAATGGATGGCCTTACATTAATGGGCGGATGGGTCCTCCTGCATTATGCCAAATATATTGACCGTCAGGTGCCTATAAGTCGCCCTGCACCAGAGTCTCCGTATCCTGGACGCCCTGAATACCGCGAATTTCACGGATAATTATGCGGGAAAGTTCGAAAAGGCTCTTCGCCTCGGTGGTGGCAATGGCATCCCACTGTCCGAAAACAAGGTTGACTTCGGATACACCGGGAAGCGCGCGAATCTGGGACAGGGCGTTAGACTCCAGGCCGGGGACCAGTTTTATGAGCAAGTACCCTTTTATCATTTCCGTGTCATTATACTCCCGAGATATAGCATTGGCAATTACTATTCACCCAGATAGTCGCCTGGCGTAAGGCCCGATTGGGCAATGAAATCGGCTGCGGCTATCTTTGGCGAGCCCGCTGGCTGTACTCGTTTGACCAGTATGGCACCTCCCGGCGCCGCCACGAGAAAACCTGATTCTGAAATCTCGATTATTTCACCTGGCAGCCCCTTCACCTCGCCAGTACGCAGTTCGGAATCAAAGATTTTAAATTTGCTGCTGTCGTAACTGGTCGTGGCTCCCGGCTGGGGATTGGTGCCGCGGATGAGGTTATAAATATCAGGCGCTGGTTGATTCCAGTCGATAACCGCCTGTGTGCACAGGCCTTCATAGGTAGCCTGCGCTTCATCCTGCGGGATGTGGGGCGCCTTGCCCTGTCTGATGAGCTCCACGCTCTCTTTTATCGCTTCGATGCCCAGCGGGAAGAGCTTGTTAAAATAAAGCGAACCTACCGTATCATCGGGCGCGATGTCAACCTCTTTCTGCAGCAATATCGGGCCGGTGTCAATCCTCTTATCCGGCCAGAATATGGTCAGCCCGGTCGTGGTCTCGCCGTTGATGACCGCCCAGTTGATGGCGCTGCCCCCACGGTGCCTGGGCAGAAGAGACGGGTGGTACTGTATGGTGCCGAGTTCGGGGTATTTCAGGACGGACTCAGGCACGATATCGGTAACGAAGGCCATCACGTTTAAATCCGGTTTCAATTTAACATAACTATCGTAGACCTCCGGGGAGCGCATTCTTTCCGGCTGAAAGACAGGAGCACCGAGTTGAAGCGCCCGCTGTTTGAAAGTAGTTTCTCGGCCGGCGGTATCGGGGGGCATATAAACCCCAACCGCCTCTTCCCCCATCTCAAGAAGTGCTTCCAGCGTTTTTTCCCCGAAAGCAGCCTGGCCGATTAGAACTATGCGCATATGCTAATCTCCTGTCCTGATAGCGCTAGACCATAATTTAGCCCACACCGGAAGACGTGTCAAATCAAGGTTGAATCTCATTGAGAACAACGTTAGAATGCAGCGGGAAAAAGAAAATTGCCGCCAAGTGAGGGTAAAAATGGACGGACCGATACAATTATCCAGAGGAGCGATGAAGGAGCTGGTGGAAGATGGAAAATTAAAGCGCGCCGATATTCTGGTCACGCGCTCCAAGGGCAGCCTGCTGGGCTGGCTTATCCGCTTTGGCACAAATAGTCACTGGAACCACGCGGCGATGGTTTACGTAATCAGGAATCCGGAGATGGGCTATGACAGCACCTTCATCATTGAGTCGGGTGGGGCGGGAATAGACATCCATAATATCGGACATTATTTTAGACACCCGAAGAAGTACGACGTCGGGATTAAACGACTGGAAAAGGCATGGTTTCAAAATGACCGCGAGAATGGCGGGCTGCGGTTCCGACGCAGGGTGAGAGGCTTTGCCTTGGAGGAGATTGATGATAAATACAACCACCGGCTCATTCTGGGCATTGGCCGCAAAATAATGCGCCAGCTTATTCTGGCGGCTATTTTCCCCTGGTTGCGTCGGAAAGAACCCTCACAGAGGAGAGCGCGGATGCCGGGAATTGCCCGTCGGTTGGACATAAACGCCTATATCTGCAGCGGTTTTGTCCAGTGGGCATACTACCGGGGGGTGGGCAAGGTGATGGGGGAAAACGGTGACTCAGATAGCGAGAAGCTGCAGGACGTAATCTTTAACCCTGAAATCGGGCAGGACGACAGTGAAGAGGTGCTCCTGTCAACTACCCCGGCCGACCTGGCCGATAGCGATAAACTGACCTGGAAATATATTGTGAAAGATGGCATGGTGTGGGAAGTTAGCGGGCAGGAAGATGTTGACTCAGTTTTAAAACGGAGTTAGCCAAATCATATGGTTCTGGTGTAAAATGGTGGCTGGTGCGCCATTTCAGAAGATAACGGAGCCAGATATTTGGGAAATCAGAAAGTAAGCAGTGTGCTTCCTCCCGGAAGCTATTATTTCTCCGGGGATGAGGCAGTGGCCGAGGGCGCTATCGCGGCGCGGTGCGGCTACTGCGCTGGCTATCCAATTACTCCAGCTACCGAGACACTGGAAAGACTTTCCGTCCGGTTCGGTGAGGTGGGGGCAGTATTCATGCAGATGGAGGACGAAATCGCTTCCATCTGTTCCTGCATCGGGGCATCATGGGCGGGGGCAAAGGCGATGACCATTACCTCCGGGCCCGGCTTCAGCCTCATGCAGGAAGC
>DASRZK010000160.1:0-4905 GCA_035686505.1 Dehalococcoidales bacterium
GCACCTCCAGCGCCAGGTGGTGCATCCCTTCGCCGAATTTCGCTATATGTCTGGCAATCGGGCCTTCCGGGTCAGTTGACTCAAGCAACTCAATCTTGCTTTCGCCCACCGGAATAATGGCCGTCCGGACATGCTGTTCCTCGACAACTTCGATTTCCTTGAGGCTCAGTCCCAGCACCCCGGTATAGAGTTTCAGCGCCTGGTCGATGCTGCTCACGGCAATACCGATATGGTTAATCCTCGTTATCATCGCTTCCCATCTCTACATTAGACTTGATAAAGCTAACGATTTCACTAATCGGCGTTCCCGGGCCAAAGGTTGCCCCGATGCCGGCCTTCTTCAACACCGGAATATCTTTCTTCGTAATGATGCCACCCCCGATGAACAAAACGTGCCTGTTGCTTTTCTTTTTGAAACTATCCAGTGTTTTTGAGAAGAGCGCCAGATGGCCGCCGGAAAGGCAGCTCAGCCCGATGACGTCAACGTCTTCCTGTATCGCCGCCTCAGCAATCTGCCCCGGAGTCAGGCGCAAGCCCAGATAGATAACCTCCATGCCCGCGTCCCTCAGCCCTTGAGTCACCGCAATGGCGCCGCGGTCGTGTCCGTCAAGACCCGGTTTAGCCATCAAGACTCGTATCTTCTTATTTGTCATATCACACTCCCGAGTGTAAAAATCGCGCGCTACAGCACGCTTGGTTCCTTGTATTCACCGAAAACGTCTCTCAATGCGTCAGATATTTCTCCAACCGTCGCGCAGGCTTTCACCGCCTCAATCAAAACCGGCATGACGTTTTCCTCGCTCCTGGCTACCTGACGCACCTCGTCCAGCATCCGGCGAACCTTTTTATTATCTCGCACGCTTCTTAATTTCTTCAGTCGCTCGATTTGCTTCCCGGCAACATCCTCATCAATCTCAATCAGTTCCAGATCCAGTGGCTCGTCCGAGGTATATTTGTTGACGCCAACCACAACCTGTTCGCCGGAATCCACTGCCCTCTGATGGTTATAAGATGACCGTCTGATTTCTCTCTGAATATAACCCCTCTTAATCGCTTCCAATGCTCCGCCCATCTTGTCAATCGCCGCGATATATTTCTGCATGCCGGCCTCTATCCGATTGGTCAGCGATTCCAGATAGTATGAGCCACCCAGCGGGTCAACGGTATCGGCGACACCGCTCTCGTAGGCAAGTATCTGCTGTGTTCGCAGGGCCAGCTGCACCGCTTCCTCACTGGGCAGGGCCATCGCCTCATCATACGAGTTGGTATGCAGAGACTGGCAGCTACCCAGAATCGCCGCCAGTGCCTGTATGGTTACCCGGACCACATTGTTGAGCGGCTGCTGTTCGGCAAGAGTACAGCCGCCGGTCTGGACATGGAATTTGAGCATCATCGACCGTTCATTCCGGGCACCGAAGCGCTCCTTCATTATCTTCGCCCAGGCCCGACGCAGTGCACGGAACTTGGCCACCTCTTCGAAGAAATTGCTGAAAGAGGCGAAGAAGAAAGAGAATTGCGGGGCAAAAGAATCAACCTCCATCCCCCGGTCAATCATCGCCTGTACATAGGCAATGCCGTTGGCCAAAGTAAAGGCGGCCTCCTGAATGGCGGTCGCCCCGGCCTCACGCATATGATAGCCGCTAATACTGATCGAGTTCCATTTCGGCATATGCTGAGCGCAGTAGCCGCAGATGTCCGTGGTCAGCCGCATCGAAGGCTCGGGAGCAAAGATATACGTATTTCTGGCCACATATTCTTTTAGCAGGTCATTCTGAACGGTTCCCAAAAGCTGGCTTTCCTTGACACCCTGCTTCTCCGCGGCCGCGATGTACATCGCCAGTATAATGGGAGCGGTCGCATTAATCGTCATCGAGGTACTCACCTCGCCGAGCGGGATGCCGTCCCAGAGGTCTTCCATATCCTGTAACGAATCAATGGCCACGCCAACCCGGCCGACCTCGGGAAGCGCCAGAGGGTGGTCCGAATCATAACCCATCTGGGTGGGCAGGTGAAAAGCGACGCTGAAACCAGTCTGTCCCTGCTCGTAAAGGTATTTGTAGCGCTGGTTTGTTTCCTCTACGGTGGCAAAGCCGGCATACTGGCGCATCGTCCATAATCTGGTGCGGTAACCGGCCGGCATTATGTTCCGGGTAAAAGGATATTCTCCCGGTGGACTGGCATCTCCTTCATTTTCCGATATATCATCGGGAGTATACACTCTGTCGACCACGATTCCGTCGACCGATGTCTTAAACTCCTTTTTTCTTTCCTTCATTTCTGCCACGATGCTTAGCACCCCTTTCCCACCAGAATTTCCGCAACTAATAATAACGCGGTAAAACGATATTTGCAATGACGACATCACCTTCCAGAAGTCCCCCAGGAGCTTCTGGAGCAGATAATTCATCGGGATGCGCTGGCGCTGCTGGGTCTGCATTGAGACTAACCCGACTTGCTTGACGGACTGTGATACAATACCAGATGAAGTGGAACCAAAAATCACCGGAGGTGAAATGCCAGACAATGTCTAATTTAGAGGAACTAACCAACAGCATTGCCGAAGGAGAAGTTACCAAAGCCGGCGAGATAACCAAAAAAGCGCTGGCAGCAAAAATACCAGCCAGAGAGATACTGGACAAAGGGCTACTGCCGGCCATGAACCGGGTGGGCAGCGACTTTGAAAGCGGCCAGATTTTCCTGCCCGAACTGCTTATGGCCGGTGATGCCATGAAAGCTTCAATAGAACTGCTAAGACCTGAACTCGTCAGGACAGGGGCTGGCTACGCCGGAAAGTATATCATCGGCACCGTTGAAGGTGACCTTCATGATATCGGCAAGAATATCGTCGTTCTGATGCTTGAAGGCAACGGCTGGGATGTAACTGACCTTGGTATAGATATTACCCCAACTCGCTTCTGCGAGGAAATTAAAAAAGGCAGCTATGATATACTCGGCCTGTCCGCCCTGCTGACATTCACCATGCCCAAGATGCCGGAAACAATAAATATCCTCAAAGAAGCCGGCCTCAGAGACAAAGTCAAGGTCATGGTAGGCGGTGCGCCGCTAGATCAGTCCTTTGCCGACCAGATCGGGGCTGATGCTTTTGCCCGGGATGCCGTGGAAGCAGTGGTAAAAGCAAAGAGCCTTTTAAATAAATAATGGGGGTAATGAAGATGCAGACACTTACCAATCTGGCGCGTGTGATGAAGGCGGTTCGCCGCCAGGAGCCCGATAGGGTCCCTACTTTTGAACTCGATATTGATATGAGAATCATTGAAGCACTGAAACCCGGCGCCACCTACGAGGATTTTATTGAGTACATGGACCTGGATGCCGTTTGCTACCACGAGTTAAAAACGGACCAGTTTGAAGTGATGGATAAAGCCAAAGGCATTGTCCGCGACCAGTGGGGCGCCATCAAGCAGTACTCAGGGGTATCACGTACCATCCCCATGGTTCTGGAGCCGGCGATCAAGTCCAAGGCAGACCTGGCTAAATACGTCCCTCCCGACCCTGACCGGCCAATTCGGTTCAAGCAGTTGGAAGATACGGTGAAAAGATTTAAGGGGAAGAGGGCCGTTATAGCCGTGGTCAGACCCTTCGGCACCATCTATGGCAGCCTCCGCAATCAGGATGAACTGTTAAAAGACATGATAAGAGACCCCGAAATGGTGGAGGGTTTAAATGAAATCACCTCCAATTATTATAAACGTTACACCAATAACCTGATCGATGTCGGGGTAGACATAGTCATTGAAACCGCTGACTGGGCATTTACCAATGGCCCCATGGCGTCACCGAAGCATGTGGCCAGATACATTATCCCCGGTTTCAAAGAAGTCGTTGATTGCTGCCACAGCCGGAATACACCCTGTCTCAAGCACACTGACGGGAACATCTGGGCCATCTTCGACCTCATTGTGGAAGCCGGCGCCGATGGTGTCCACCCCATCGACCCGCTGGCTGGCATGGACCTCGGGGAGGCAAAGGCCAAGTACGGCGACAGGGTCTGTATCATGGGCAACGTTGACTGTGGCAAGCTGCTGAGTTGGGGTACCAAAGAGGAAGTTCGTGAGTCGGTCAAGGACTGCATCCGCAAGGCAGGCAAAGGAGGCGGCTATATCTGCATGTCCAGCAACTCGATTCACGGCGCCGTCAACCCGGACAACTTTGCCGAGATGATACGGGCAGTGAGAGAGTACGGCAAATATCCCCTCAGCCTGACTTAGTGCCATAACCTGACACGCAACTGGTGATTTTTTCCAAAGCAGCATCTTTTGATGCCGCTCCTCCTTTGAGGTAAACTGTCCTCAAGCGAAGAAGATGAAACTGTACGAGTTTGAAGCTGGCGACCTGTTTCGACAGGAAGGTATACCCGTCCCCGACTTTATAGTCACCGATAGCCCCGCACGGGCGCGCCAGGCGACAGAAAAAATTGGACCTCCCGTCGTGGTCAAGGCTCAGGTCCTGATGGGAGGTCGTGGATTAGCCGGCGGCGTTCAGGTTGCTGAGTCTCCAGAGCAGGCAGAGCAAATGGCCCGTCGAATTCTGAAATCCTCCATCAAAGGACTGCCCGTGAATAAGATAATGGTAATGAAGAAAGCGGAGGTGGCCCGGGAGTTCTACCTGGGCGTGACCATAGATGGCTTGATGGGTAGCCCGATGGTAATTCTGAGTACCGCCGGCGGTGTTTCCGTCGAAGAGACCGCCAGAACTCATCCTGAAATGGTTGTCTCAAGCCAGGTTTCCGTTATCTCCGGCCTGAGCCTGCCCGAGGCAGAGAAAATAGCGCAAAAAGCCGGGCTTGACAGCGAGGAATCAGCCCGGATAGCCGAGATTCTCCATGAACTCTACCACGTTTTTCGCAAGTACGACGCCACCATTGCCGAAATCAATCCGCTGGTA
>DASRZK010000161.1:0-3946 GCA_035686505.1 Dehalococcoidales bacterium
ATCGTTAATGCCTCAAACTGTCCTCAAAACTTACTGACCTACTAGAGTGCCCCTTTATAGAACTTCAAGCTGTCTTTAAATCTCACCGATTTGGTGGGCGTTCCACGTGGCAAGCTAGAAAATTGGCGGGAGCGCATGGGAGTCGAACCCACCGAAGGCGCTACTAACGCCCCCCAACGGATTTGAAGTCCGCGAAGCCCACCGGGACTCATCCGCTCCCGACTTATCTGTCTATCCTTCCGGTCTTAAAACCCAACCACTTTAACATCTTATCCAGTATGAGTCAAAATTGCTGACTTCAGGTGGCGGCTTCCACCGGCTGCCTTTTATAGACAAGCCTGGCCAGCCAGATGCTCATCTCGTAGAGGATAATCAACGGAACGGCCACCAGGCTCTGGTTTATCGGGTCAAAAGTCGGGGTGATGATGGCGGCGAGTATGAAGGCAAAGATGATCGCTGTCCGGCGATGGTCGGAAAGCCATTTCGGCTTGAGCACGCCCAGCCTGGCCAGGAACGTGGTGATTACCGGCATCTCAAAGACGATGCCGATGGCGAGCAGAAGCCTGGCGACCACTGATATGTAGTTGCCCACGCGAATCTCGGGGCTGGCAATGCCGGAGCCGAAGCTGACGAGGAATCTGGTGGCTGGTGGAACGAGCACGAAATATCCGAAAACCACGCCGCCCATAAACATCAGGGCTATCCACGGCAGGGTGAAATAAACGTACTTCTTCTCTTTGGGGGTCAGCGCCGGGGAGACGAACATGATGCCATGGTAAACAAGATAGGGCATGGCCAGGATGATGCCGGCAATGAGACACACCTTCATGATGGTGCCGAGCATCTCGGTCATTTCAATATAAATCAGGTTGAGCCCCTCGGTGGGGAGCTTCAGGATGTAGAATATCCACTCGTAAAAGATGAAGGCAATAACCGAGGCAACGGCAACGGCGATGACGCTTTTAATCAGGCGCTGGCGCAGTTCCCGGAGGTGGTCCAGGATGGACGATTTCCCTTCTTCACTCATTTTTCGTGGCATCTTTCCCGGGCATACGGCTTTCACCAGGCGGTGCTAGTTTATCCCTTTCTTTGCGTTCTGTTTCTTCAATATCCAGTTCTCTGGTTACCTGGGAGGTGAGGTCACTGGTTGCCTTTTTCAGGGTACGCACCGTTTTGCCCAGCGTACGGGCGATCTCGGGCAACCTCTTTGGCCCCCAGATAATCAGGGCGACAATGAGGATAAGCAGTACTTCTCCTAAACCGATGCCGAAAAAATCCATATCTGTTCCTTGGCTAGATGCGGGAATTGACTTATCTATGGAAGTATTAGCCCATAAATGAGCTGTTGGCGCGGATATTTAGCTCTTGGTAGTTTTCTTGCGGGCAGCCTTTGTGGGTTTCTTCTCCTCTTCTTCTTCAGCATCCTCACCGCGCTGTCCTTTCTGGAATGACCGCATCCCTTTGCCGATGGCGCCGCCTACCTGCGGCAGCTTGCCAACGCCGAAGACGATGAGGATAACGACCAGTATGAGGGCTATCTCCCATGGTCCCATACGAAACGGCATAACCTGTTCCTCCTACCAGCAAAGCTTTTTATCAACGTGAATTCGAACTACTATTAACGAGCACTCGCTCATCACCCGAAAAAACAGAAAGGCGATTGCTCCGGGCATAGCCAACCACAGTGATTCCCAGCTCCTTGCCTAACCTGACCGCACGCTCGGTTGGTGTACCGCGCGAAACGATAATCGGCACCTGCATTCTGGCCGCTTTCAGCACCATTTCCGAAGAGATGCGGCCGGTGGTCAGCAGGATTTTGTCCTGCGTGGACAGGCCCATCATCAGGCATGCGCCCATAATCTTGTCCAGCGTATTGTGGCGTCCGATATCTTCCGCAGAGACCAGTGTCTTTTCGCGGTCCGCCAGCGCCGAGGAGTGGATACCGCCCACTTCCTGGAACAGGTCTTGATTCCGGTAAAGCTGTCGCATCAGTGCCAGTATCTCGCCTGAAGTCACTATCAGGTCTGAAACCACTGGCGGGGGTTGGATATCGAAGCTGGTGCCGCTCCCGCAGCCCGAGGTAATGGTACGCCTCGGTGGCGCCTTAAATTCGCTTTTCAGGAGTCTCACATCGGCGATCGGTTCGTCCTCGCAGACGCGCAGGCTGGCTACTTCCCGCTGGTCGGCGATAATCCCCTCCAGGTACAGAAAACCGAGGACGAGGTGGGTCAACCTGGCGGGGGTACACAGCACCGTGGCTACCTCCTGCCCATTGACAAAGATGGTCAACGGCAGCTCACCGGGTATGGCTACCGGTTCCTTCCGCCATGTTTCACCGCTGAAAAAGTTGCAGGTTACTTCCGGGGTAACGCCGTTTTCCGTATCTTCCTTTACGATTTTATCCATACTAACGTGTATTATACTAGTTGGTACATACCATGTCTATGACGTTGCATCGGAAAGGCGAGTACCACTGTGCGTGCCGGTTTTATTCTGGGGTTCCTTTGCGGGCAGTGTCGTGAGCTAATTTACATATAGAAACACAGTATGGTATAATCACTTGATTTGTAATTTTTTACCTATAACTGATGAGCGAGGTGTAGTTTGGAAAAGGAGAAGAAGGCTGATATTATCAGCAACTACCAGAACAAAGACGGAGATACCGGTTCGACCGAGGTGCAGGTAGCACTGCTTACCGAGAGGATAAAGGAGCTGACCAACCATATGGCGGCAAATCGCCACGATTTTCATTCTCAGCGCGGTCTGCTCAAGCTGGTGGGACAGAGAAGGAGACTGTTGAACTACCTGAGCCGGGAGGACGTTGGTAAATATAACAAACTGATTAAACAACTCGGACTGCGCAAATAAGGTCTGAGTGTGGAGGGGAAATTGCATAAACTTCAATCTTTTCAGTGCCAGGTCGGTGGCAGAGACCTTATTATAGAGACTGGAAAACTGGCCGGTCAGGCCAGTGGCGCGGTAACGGTTCGCTACGGAGATACGGTAGTCCTGGTGACGGCCACCGTAGCTGACGACCCCCGTGAGGGTACTGACTTTTTGCCATTGACCATAGACTATGAGGAGCGGCTGTACGCGGCGGGTAAAATCCCGGGCGGCTTCATCCGCAGGGAAGGACGACCCAGCGAAGCGGCCATTCTGGCCTGTCGCCTTGTTGACCGACCGATACGACCGCTCTTACCCAAGGAATGGCGACGGGATATCCAGATTGTGACCACGGTGCTTTCGGTTGACCATGAAAACGACCCCGATGTTCTGGCCGTAATCGGTGCGTCGGCGGCACTGTGCATATCAGAGGTTCCTTTTGATGGTCCGTTAAGCGCCGTTCACGTCGGTTATATCAATGGCGAACTGGTGCTGAACCCCAAGCTGAGCGACCTTGAAAACGGCCAGCTCGATATGGTCGTGGCCAGCACCGGCAAGGCAATTGTCATGCTCGAAGCCGGGGCCAAGGAGGTTCCCGAAGAAATTCTACCCAGGGCTATCCAGTTCGGCTTTGAGGCCAACCAGGATATAATTCGGCTTCAGGAGCAGGTGCAGCAGGCCTGTGGCAAACCTAAGGAGGCAGTACCGGTTTCGAAGGTCAAGCCAGAAGTCGCTTCCGCGGTGGCATCAACCATTGGCGATGAGTTGCCTCAGATACTGGCGGAAGCGGATAAATCCATCCGGGAGGAAAAACTATCGGAATTAAAAAGGAAGCTGGTAGATAGCCTGGGTGAAACCTGTACGGCAAATGATATTCTGGCTGCTTTTGAGGCCATGGCCAAAGCCGAGGTTAGGAACAGCACTCTGGCGGGAAAACGCCTGAATGGACGCGCCCTCGATGAAGTCAGGACGATAAGTGCCGAGGTGGGACTCCTGCCGAGGACACACGGCTCGGCGCTTTTCAGTCGGGGTCAGACGCAGGTGCTGACCATCGTCACTCTGG
>DASRZK010000162.1:0-2037 GCA_035686505.1 Dehalococcoidales bacterium
TTTAAAATAAAGGAGTAACAGCATGAACACAATAGCACTGATGGGCGCGGGCGGCAAGATGGGTCTGCGCATAACCAGGAACCTGAAGGATAATCCAGATTATAAAACACTGTACGTCGAGATAAGCGATGCCGGTAAAGCCAGCCTGGCTGAGATTGGCTTTTCGGCAACGCCACAGGATGAGGCACTCCAGCAGGCTGATGTCGTTATTCTCGGCGTGCCGGACCGGCTCATCGGCAAAATCTGCCGCGACATCGTACCCAAGCTCAAGAGCGGCACCATGGTCATGGGTCTGGACCCGGCGGCGGGATTCGCTGGCACACTTCCTGAGCGCAAAGACATCTCTTACTTCATCAGCCACCCCGGACACCCGCCGCTGTTCGGCGAGGAAACAGATATTGAGGCACAGCGCGACTGGTTTGGCGGCGTCAAAGCGAAACAACCCATCGTCTGCTCACTGCACCAGGGCCCGGAAAAAGATTACGCTAATGGTGAAGCCATTGCTCGTGTCATCTTCGCTCCCGTGAGTCGTGCCCACCGTGTGACCACAGAGCAGATGGCGCTCCTGGAGCCAGCACTGGTTGAAACCCTGGGCTTAACCTGCTTCATGGTTATTCGGGAGGCAATGGAAGAAATCGTCCGGATGGGCGTCCCCCAGCAGGCCGCCTTCGACTTTCTCATGGGGCATATCCGCACGACAATAGCAATCGTCTTCGACTATGCCGGCGCGCCCGTTTCTGACGGAGCCAAACTGGCCGCCACCAAGGCCATGGAGCAGATTTTCCAGCCCGACTGGAAGAAGGTACTGAAAATCGAAAACGTCAAGCAGAGCGTAAAAGATATTACCTCAGCGATATAGCTAACAGATGGCGGACATACATCTGCCAGCGGTTTTACGTTATCGCTGGCGGGGTCGGTAGCTCCTGGGGAGCCTCTTGAAATAGGTTATTGCCCCCGTTAGTGTTCGCCTTATCTCTCTTGGCCCGAAAATCAACTGTTTCAGCTTCATCAGCATATATCCGGGCCGCAGGTAGTACTCGCGGTTCGCCCGCAGGCAGAACGCCTCAATTTTTTCGGCGGGAAGTCCGGGAATATCGAGCACGCTGCGGTACATGCCGGCATCATCTGCCCAGTCGGCAAAGCTCTCTGAATTAAGGCAACCATTTTCCTGCGCCCACCGATAGGCCTCTGTTCCCGGGTAGACCAGCAGCGGGAAAAACTGCATGGTATCGCAGTTCAGTTCCCGGGCCATCTTCAGGCTCTTCTCCATCGTCTCTTCAGTCTCTCCGGGATTACCAATGATGAAGCAGCCGTGAACCAGCAAGCCAGCTTTTCTGGTATCGCTGACAAACTGCCTTATCTGCGCCACGGTTATTCCCTTCTGCATACGGTTCAGTGATTCCTGGTCGGCGCTCTCAAAGCCGACGGTGACCAGTCGGCAGCCAGCCTTCTTCATACACCGCATTGTCTCCAGCTCCAGGTTTACCCGCACGTTGCAGTACCACTTTATCTTTATCCCCCGCTCCAGTATCTGCCGGCATATCTCCCTTACTCTCTCCTGGTCAACGGTAAAGGTGTCATCTTCAATGCCGATTTCCTTCACTTCAGGGAGGTTCTCCACAATCCACTGGAATTCATCAACCACGCTGGCAGCGCTGCGCGGTCGGTACTTACGACTGTGAAAGGTCTGCGGATAGACGCAGAAAAAGCATTTATACGGACAGCCCCGGCCGGTAATTATCATGACCATGGGATAGTTGGCCGCCGCGAAATAATAGTCGCGAACGTTCAGATGCCGCTTGTAGACCTGGCTGACAAAGGGCATCTCATCTACGTTCTCAATGAGGACTCGCGGCTTATTACGAATTATCTGCTTGCCTTTTCTGAAGGCAAGCCCGTCCACAGTCCTCAAATCGCTCCCCTTCTGCAGGCAGAGGGCGAGGTCGCGCATGGTATAGTCATACTCGCCGACGGCGACGGCATCCACCTTTTCACTCAGCTTCAGTGTCTCCCCCGGCAGTGCTGAAGGATGCGTGC
>DASRZK010000163.1:0-4731 GCA_035686505.1 Dehalococcoidales bacterium
GTGCGGGAAGCGGGCGGCAAAGCGTTCAATAGTCTGCGGAGTGAGCGAGATTTCCGGTACCAGGACAATGCCTCGCCGGCCCATTTTCACTGTCTCCGCGAGTGCCCGCAGGTATATTTCGGTCTTACCGCTGCCGGTAACGCCGTGGAGCAGAAAAACCCTGGCTTGTGTTCTGTTATCATGTATCGCTTCGCGTATGCGCGAGGAGGCGTTTTCCTGGGCCCGGGTCAACTGCGGTGGCAACACTGTATTGATATATTCATAGGAAAGCGGCTCTCTTCTTACCTCGACCTGCTCCAAAGAAATAAATCCCTGGTGGACCAGAGCATCGGCTGTTGCCTTGTCCACGCCCAGTTTCTGTCTCGCCTCCGCCCAGGGGGCTGGCTCAGCCTGCTCGCTTAAAAAATCGATAATTCTCGCCTGCTTGAAGGCTCGGTTTTTCTTGAGTTCTGCCGATATCTCCCGGGCACTGGCTGTGGGCACGTTGAGGCGCAGGAAAGGTACGGTCTTGGGTCGAATCTTTATCGGCTCCAGCTCGTAATCTCTGGCTGCCAGCCCTCGTCTTACCAGTTGCGAGACGATGGCCTGCGCCTTCTTCTCACCGAGCTTCTTCTCCAGTTCTTTAAGACTGATTCTGTCTTGCTTCTGTAAAACCGCAAAGGCCTGGCGCTGCGGTGGGGTAAGGTTCAGCAGGGCTTTCTCGTCAGGGTCGGGCACTGCCGAGACAAAGGTCAGCGTTTTCCTTTCAAATCCCGGCGGCAGCATGAGGGCCACGGCGTCAAAAAGGGGGGACAGATAATAGTCGCTAATCCAGCGGGCCAGATTTACGCGGGCTGTGGAGAGAAAGGGGTGGGGCTCAATAATATCAATGATATCCCTGGTCTCGGCCACGGCGGGGTGGGGAGTAAGCTCCATAACGATGCCCTGGAGAGTGCGCTCGCCAAAAGGGACCCATACCGCCTGCCCCACTTCGATATTCAGACCATGGGGTACGGAGTAGCTGAAAGTACGGCGCTGGGCAACCGGGGAATTGACACTGACCTCAGCATATCTCATACCTTGCTCCACCGATTGCCCCAAAGCTTCTGCTGCCCCGAGATGCGGACGGTACTGGTGATGTTAAGCTTGAGCGGGAAGATTATTCTTCCGCTTTTTCTCTGGTTTCTTCTTCCGCCGGTGCTGTTTCCGTCTCTTCAGCAGCAAGCTCACCTTCAGGTTTGATTAGCTCTGGTTCCGTTTCCTCTGGAGGAAGCTCACCCTGAGGCTGGGTTACTTCTGGCTCTGCCTTTTCTGCTTCAGAGGGGGTTACTTCCGCTTCCACCGGCTCCTCGGCCAGTTCGCCTGCCGATGCTGTTTCCTCGGTGAGGACCTCTTCCGTTTCGGCTAACATTTCTGCTTCGGCCGGTTCCTCTGCGGCTGGTATTTCCTCTTCTTGAGCCTCGGTGGCTAGCTTCTCCATTCGGGCCAGCTCTTTCTCGCGGTCTACCCGGCGCTCCTTGATGCGGGCTGCCTTACCGCTGCGTCCGCGCAGGTAATACAGTTTGGCCCGGCGTACCTTTCCGTGGCGGATTACTTCCACTCGCTCCACCCTCGGGGAGTACAGCGGGAACGTGCGCTCCACACCGACACCATAGGCGATGCGTCTGACGGTAAAGGTGGCGCCAACACCGCCCCCCTGCAGCTTGATGACCACGCCCTGGAAGGGCTGGAGACGCTCTTTGCCACCTTCAACCACTTTGATGTAAACGCGTACCGTATCCCCGGGGGCGAGCTCAGGAATTCGGGGATTGCGTTTGACATTGATTAGCGAATCAACATTCATTTCTCAGGCTCCTTGCTAAAACTGGATTTGGTTTTATATAAAGACGCGAACTGCTTCACCAATCGCTTTTCTTCTTGACTGAGTTTGGTCTTGTCGATAAGGTCCGGTCGGCGTTCCACAGTGCGCCGGACAACCTGCTCCCGGCGCCATCGCGCAATCTGGGCATGGTTCCCGGAGAGCAGGACTTCTGGAACCGGCCAGCCACGGAAATCAGCCGGTCGGGTATACTGGGGGTATTCCAGCATACCGTTCACATGTGAATCTTCCTGTGTTGAATATTCCGAGCCAAGCACGTCCGGGAGCAAGCGAATGACGGCATCAATGACCACCAGAGCCGGCAGTTCTCCGCCTGTCAGCACGTAATCACCGATGCTGATTTCATCGGTAACGAGGTGTTCTGCCACCCGCTCGTCAATACCTTCATAGTGGCCGCAGACCAGGATGAGGCGGTTGTACTTTGACAGCTCCATGGCGATTTGCTGGTTGAAGAGACGTCCCTGCGGCGTAAGCAGGATAATCGGCACTCCCGCAGTTGCCGATTCGTCAGGGACCTGGGCCCTTACCACTTCCACCGCTTCGAAGACGGGCTCGGGTTTGAGCATCATGCCCGGACCACCGCCATGCGGATAATCATCAACGGTATGATGTTTATCATGGGTGTAATCACGGATGTTATGTACGTTGATACTGACCAGGTTATGGTCAATAGCCCGCTTGAAGATGCCGAAGCTGAACGGCACGTCAAACATCTGTGGAAATATGGTCAGCACATCAATACGCATCGCAAATCCCTGCCACATTCTAAGAATGTTCGGTGACCACCCCTTTAATAATGTCGACGGCGTGAGGTATTGCCGGCAGCACCGCCTCAAGGCATTCCCTGACCGCCTTCGGACTTCCGGGTAGATTGATTATCAGGCACTTGCCTCTAACCCCTGCCGTGGCCCGGCTCAACATCGCCATTGGCGTTTTGCTCAGCGATATAGCTCTCATTGCCTCCGCAAAACCGGGCACAACCCGGTCCACAACGGCAATAGTAGCTTCCGGGGTAACATCACGCTCGCCAAGTCCGGTACCACCGGTGGTGATGATGACATCTGTCTCTCCCTTGTCCGCCCATTCCGCCAGTTTCTGGCTGATTACATCCCGCTCATCAGGGACAATTTCGTAGTTAATTCTCTCGCTGTCCACGTTAGAGAAGGTGTCCCTGATGGTCTGGCCGCTTTCATCATAGCGCTGGCCACGCGCTCCCTTATCACTGATGGTGAGTATGCTGAAAGTAAGCATTGTTGCGTACCAAAACAAATTTTATTTTACCACAGATGAAGCAGATAACCAAATGGAGAAAAATTTTATGGAAAATTCAATAAATTTAGACCAAAAGGCTTGACAAACGTGTGTACTCGTGTTATAAAGAGTGTTATAAAGTGGTAAGAAGTGGGGAGGAGTGGTAAATAATGGGGTTTCCGGCTTGCCGGGGGTTGTAAATGTTTTACGGTGAGTACAACTACAAGATAGACGAAAAGGGCAGGGTAGCGATACCGCCCCGGTTCCGAAGGGACCTGAAGGACGGCGTGGTCCTGTCTCCGGGAGCGGAAAAGTGCATCAACGTATACTCGCTGCCAGAATGGCGCAAGCTGGCTACTTCCCTGACCAGTGGCCCACTGACCCCCAGCAAAATGAGGAGGCTGAATCGGGCTATCTTTGCTACCGCTTTCAGCGTTGCCATTGATGGGCAGGGCAGGGTGGCCCTGCCGGTACCACTGCGCGAGCACGCTGAAATCCAGGAAGACATTGTTGTTACCGGAGCCAATAACTACCTGGAGATATGGAACCAGGTTCTCTGGGAAGAAGAAAAGGCGATCAGTCAGGAGCAGTCCTGGCAGATTATAGAAAGCCTGGAGCGACGCGATGAGCCCAAGTAAGCCTGACTCATACCATGTCTCGGTTCTGCTCGAGGAGGCAATGGAGGCGCTGGCGGTCCAGCCCGGAGGCCGCTACGTTGATTGCACAGTGGGTGGTGGCGGACATACTCGGGCAATTCTGGAGCGCAGTTCCCCCGGGGGGCAGTTGCTCGGCCTTGATGCCGACCCCGAAGCGATAAAGATAGCTCAAGAAAGACTTGAGACTCATCGGAATTCTGTGCTCCTGGTCAATGACAACTTCGTCAACCTGCAGGTAACCTGCATCAAATATGATTTCTTTCCGGTACACGGCATTTTGTTTGACCTCGGCCTTTCCTCCATGCAGCTAAACGGGAACGGACGCGGCTTCAGCTTTCAACATGATGCCCCCCTCGATATGCGTTTCAGTCCCGGTCAAGAAGTAACGGCCGCTGATATTGTCAATACTTCACCTGAAGCTGAACTGGCTCGCCTTATCCAGACCTATGGCGAAGAAGGCCGCAGTCGCCAGATAGCGCGTCTTATCGTGCGTGAACGTCCCATCACCTCCACTCTTCACCTGGTCCGCATTGTGGAGAAGGCGGCGGGTGGGGGAAGGGGTAAAATACACCCGGCCACGAAGACCTTCCAGGCGCTTCGGATTGCGGTAAACCTGGAGCTGGAAAATCTGGAGATAGCGTTGAAACAGGCGATTGAGCTCCTCGGTTTTGAAGGCAGGCTGGTGGTGATAAGTTACCATTCCCTGGAAGACCGTATCGTGAAACACTTGATGCAGCGGGAGGCCAGGGGGTGTATCTGTCCTCCCGGCACGCCGGCATGCATCTGCGGGCATAAACCTCGCCTGAAACTTATTCGGCGACATGTAGTTATGCCTTCCGAGAATGAGGTACAGTCCAACCCACGCAGTCGCAGCGCCAAGCTGAGAGCTGCCAAGCGCCTGATAGCACAGGATGATTGCCTGGCTGCAGAAGAGATGGAAGTTCTCTGGGCGGAGGAAAAAACCAG
>DASRZK010000164.1:0-5855 GCA_035686505.1 Dehalococcoidales bacterium
TACCGCGAGGTAAAACACTACAAGAGGCGCAAGCGATGGCTGTAAAAAAGAAGACCGGTGAATTCTTTGATGACCTGGAAACAATGTCACCACAGGCGCGCGAAAAGTACCACGATGAAAAGCTCGCGCAGGCAATCGCCCATGCCTATCGCCATGCTCCGGCCGTGAAAGAACTGTTTGAGAAGACTGGCATCAGTCCAGCGCATATTCGTTCAGTAAAAGACATAGAAAAGCTCCCTATCACCCGAAAAACCGACCTCATCGAGCGGCAGAAAGCTCATCCGCCATACGGCGGCTTCTCTACCATCGTTCCGGAGGAGATTGACCGTATCTTTCTTTCTCCCGGCCCCGTCTACGAGCCAATACAGCATGAAGGCATCAAGTGGTTTGCCAAAACCTTCTGGGCCGCCGGCTTCAGGAAGGGAGATATAGTGGTGAATACCTTCACCTACCACCTGTCCCCCGCGGGCATTCTGTTCCACGAGGGCATCCGGGACTGCGGCGCCACCGCCGTGCCCACGGGTACCGGCAACACCGATATTCAGGTTCAGACCACGCACCACCTGAAAGCGACCGGCTTCGTCGGTACGCCGAGTTTTCTGATGACCGTGCTCAAGCGGGCGGAGGAAATGGGATATGATGTCAGCAAAGATTTGTGTCTGAAACGCGCCTGGTTCACCGGTGAGATGCTCGCACCGTCAGTGCGGAAAACGCTGGAAAACGACTACAAGATAGACACCTATCAGGCTTATGCCGTCACCGAGTGCGGGGGCGCCCTCGCCTACGAGTGCCGCGAGAAATCGGGGATGCACTTAATGGACGAGTACCTCATTGAAATCGCTGACCCGGAGACCGGAAAGCAGCTTGGACCGGGAGAAATCGGAGAAATCGTGGTTACACCGCTGCACAACCGGAACTGGGGCCTTGTCCGCTTCGGCACCGGCGACCTGTCATCATACACCACCGAGCCTTGCCCGTGCGGTCGCACCGCCCATCGCCTTACCGGCATTCTGGGCCGCGCCGGCGATGCTGTGAAGGTAAGGGGCATGTTCGTGGTTGCCCGCCAGGCGGAGCAGGTGTGCCTCAGCTTCGCGCCAGTGGCCCGATTTCAGATTGCTGTGACCCGCCAGGGGCAGCGCGATGGGATAACCCTCAAGATTGAACTCAAGCATGCGCTGAGCGGTAAAGAAAAGCAGAAGCTATCTGATGAATTAAGTCAGAAGTTCCAGAATATCTGTCGCATCAAACCGGACAGAATCGACTGTGTTGCTGAGGGGAGCATTTCCGAAGAGCAGCCTAAAATCGTTGATGAACGGACCTGGGAGTGAACCTGCTCACCGGTCAGTGTTTTTCCGCGCCAAGGTAAGCCGCGATAACCTCAGGATTGGTCCTGACCTCGTCAGGGGTACCTTCCGCGATTTTCCGCCCGAAATTAAGCACTACGATTCTATCCGCCAGGTCCATCACCACCCCCATATCGTGCTCCACAAGCACGATGCAGTTCACGCCATCACGGAGGACCGGTGAATCGGGATAGGTTTCCCCCTGACCTTCGAAGATGTCAATGATGAAGCGGGCGATGTCCTCCTTCTCCTCCAGGTTCATCCCGGCCATCGGCTCGTCCAGCAGCAACACTTTTGGTTCTATGGCCAGCGCCCGCCCCAGCTCCACGCGTTTGCGCATGCCGTAGGGCAACATGCCCACGACTTTTTTCCGTATCGACTCGATTTCCAGGAAATCGATGATGTCCTCCACCGTCTTGCGGTGCCTGACCTCCTCATCATGTGCCGGGCCAAAATACAGGGCACTGCTGAGAAAGTTCTGCTTCATCAGCACGTGTCGCGCCGCCATGATGTTGTCCAGGGTGCTCAGGCCGGTATAAAGCTCGATGTTCTGAAAAGTACGTGCCAGGCCCAGCTTTGCCGCCCGGTCCGGTCGGATGCGGGTGATTCTCTTCTCCCCGAAATATATGTCCCCTTTCTGCGGCTTGTAGAAACCGTTGATACAGTTCAGCAGACAGGTTTTGCCGGCACCATTCGGGCCGATGATGGCCAGAATTTCATTCTCCCGTATGTCAATGCCCACATCTATCAGGGCTTTAACGCCACCAAAGGAAAGGGAGAGGTTATCAATTCGTATCTTGACCTTATTTTCGCTGCTTTCCTGGGCCATTTTCTTATGAAGAGCCAGTGGATTCCGCCTGATTCGCCTCTTCGGCAAACAGCCGGTCACGGTAATCGGTAACACGGCGGCACTCGGGGCCGGTACACTCCAACCGCCTTTGGAGTCGCCCGCTTTTCTGCTTCATTAACTTGGCAGTATCCTTGTTCAGCTTACCGTATCTGGTAAAACCCACACATCGCACCGAGCCGTCCTTGTTAACGATGATGGTTACCTCGTCATCAACCTCCTCGCAGAAGATGGTGGCCGCGGTTACCTGCCAATCTACCATAGTTTATTTGCTTCTTTCCCGGATACTACTATTTATCTTACTATTATTCAGCCTCGAATTTCAAACCTATACCTGCTTTATGGCCGTTTCCATAGCGCTTGACATACTTCCAGCGTATGCCTAAAATACGAACAAGCAGAAAGGAGACATAACTATGGCAACATACAAACATGACCACACTCACATCACCACCCCCGAACCCGATAAAATAATCGAGTTCTATAACAAGGTGATGGGCGCCAGGACTACCAAAGAAATAGAGAGCGGCGGTCGGCGACTGGTCGATGTAGACCTCGGCGGCATACCGGTCAGGATTTCCAGCGCTACCGGCGCCGATAAAGACTGGAAGGGACCCCGCTACGGCCTGCACCACCTCGGGCTGGAGGTGGACAATATGGATGAATTTATCGCCAAGATGAAGGCCAACAGCGTTGAAATCGTCACCGCGCCATTTCAGGCTGGACCAGGGGTCAAAGCCGCCTTCATTAAATGCCCGGACGGCGTGCTTTACGAGGTCATCGAAAAAAGCGGGGGTTAATCCAGAGGCAGTTTAAACTTATCCCGCCCGCCTGCTTTTGGCGAGCGATGCGGCCACTTCTACCGCCGCCCTCAGATTATTGGGGTCGGCGGTACCTTTTCCCGCTTTACCATAGGCTGGCCCGTGGCTGGGCGTGGTAATTATGACCGGCGAGCGCGCAAAAATAATCACAATCTCGCCGAAACCGGCCATTTTTAAAGCGATGTTGGCCTGGTCGTGGTACATGTTGACCACGCCATCGTACTGCCCTTTGAAGGCGCGCACGTAGACGGTATCCGCAGGAATCGGCCCGTAGACATCAATGCCCTTTTTCTTAGCCTCTTCTATGGCCGGAGCAATGTAATCTATTTCCTCCCTGCCCACCATACCGCTTTCGCCAGCGTGAGGGTTGAGCGCTGCCACAGCGATGCGCGGCGACTTTATACCGTACATCGTCAGGGCTTCCTGCAGCATCTCAATTGCCTCGAGGACGTTTTCCTTAGTGATATATTCCGGAATCTTGACCAGCGGCACATGCTCGGCAATGGTAACCCGAAAGATATTGCCGATTTTGGCCACCGATTTCATCAAAGGCGCCTCGAGCTGCTCGCGCATCATCTGCGTCTCGTCGTTATACTTCTTCTTGCCCAGATAAATAGTCTCCTTGACCAGAGGGCCGAAGACCACGGCATCCACCTTGCCCTCTTTCCCCCATTTTGCCGACTGAATCAAGGCCTCGGCGGCCATCCGCCCGGCCTCGGGGTGAGGCCGCGCCAGCGCCAGCAGTTCGTTGCCTCCCTGTGCCAGGTCCAGCACCATAACCGGCGCATCACTCGCTGCCACCTCTTCGATGCTGCGGAAAACGGGCAGGTCAAACTTTGCCCCCAGCGCCTTAAAACTGGAGCGCAGGACCGGCGCGTCTCCCACCACCAGCAAGCGGCATTTATCTGGCGGTCCGTCAACGATAATTTTGACCAGTATCTCCGGGCCAATGCCCGTAATGTCACCCATGGTTACGGCAATAAGAGGTTTATCCTTGTTCACCATTTTTGCTCTCCTGTCTGGATAAAATGCTATTCTTATCTTTCAAGGCGCCTCCGGTTTTGCACCATCACGCCAGCCAGCTTGATAGCCTCGATAAGGCTGGTCGGATCGGCGGTGCCTTTCCCCGCCTTGCCAAAGTTGGTGCCATGGTCCACCGATGTTCTGATAATGGGCAGCCCCAGGGTAACATTGACGCCGTGGGTAATGCCGAGCATCTTTACGGCAATGTGTCCCTGGTCATGGTACATGGCTATGGCCGCATCAAACTGCCCCTCGTGGGTGCGCAGGAAAACCGAATCCGGCGGCAGCGGTCCGACGACGTTCATCCCCTGGCTTTTTGCCTCCTCAATGGCCGGCGTGATGTACTTTATCTCCTCGTCACCGAAGAGACCTCCCTCACCGGAATGAGGATTTAACCCGGCGACAGCAATCTTCGGCTCGGCTATGCCCATCTGTTTCACCGCCTCGCTGGTGAGCTTGAGCACGGTGAGTATCCGCGGCGGGCGCGCCCGTTCTATTGCCTCCCTCATGGAAACATGGGTCGATACATGGCTGACGCGCAGGTTTCCCGTTACCAGCATCATGGCAACGTTTTTCACACCGCAGAGTTCGGCCAGCAACTGCGTATGCCCGTCATAGTGGTAGCCGGCCTTGTTTAAGGCTTCTTTATTTATCGCCGAGGTCACAATGACATCCGTTTCCCCGGCCAGTGTCATTTCCGTTCCCAGTTTGATATATTCATAGGCTGCCTTCCCCGCCATCGGGTTGACCCTTCCCCTCGTCAGCTTATCGAGCTCAATGTTATGTAAATCAATGACCTCGATAATGCCTTCCTTAAACGAGGCCTCAGCCAGCCTGCTGATTGTTTTCACCTCGCCGGGTACCCGAGTAAAGGTGAAAGCCTCTTTCATAGCCTCCGCATCCCCGATAACCACCGATCGGCACAGTTTCCTCACCTCCGGCTCAGCCAGCGCCTTGGTGATAATCTCCGGCCCGGAGCCGGTGGCATCACCCATCGTGATAGCCAGCAGCGCTTTATATTCCTCATTCATGACACATTACCTCGCTCCAGATAGTGTATTGACTTCACCATTGCCTCCTCCGTACCAAAGCCTCCCGCCTTGGTGACCACCCTCATCCCCGGATGTTGCCCACCAATCAGCTCTCCCGCCGGGACACCGGGCTCAACCTCGCCGTGAACCTGGATGGCCGATACTTGTAGTCGGCGGCAGACCTCCACGGCTATATCGCCACCGGAGAGAAACAGGCCGGCAAATTGGTGAGACGCCAGAATACCAGCCACTATCTCCGCCATAATTCCTGCCATCGATTGTTTCAGAGCCGGTACATACCGGGAAAAGGTCGACGAAATGGCTATCCCTTTCCCTTCACCTATCAGGGTGTCAGCTTCCTTCAATACGCTTTCAGGTCTGCCCGAGAGGATTCCCTCTTTATTCAGTTTTTCCGCTTCCAAGTTCAGCACCAAAATGCCCAGCTGGTCATGCGCTTTGAGCAACTGGCTGGCCGCTACCTGATTGCGTGTGCCCACCACCACCAGCGCCGGCCCGACTGCTTGTTTTCTCGATTGCATCTTCTCATACTTGGGTGCATCGGCGAGAAGCAGGTGCAGTTCGCGCGCCAGACCACCGGACCCGCAGAGTAACCATTGTCCCCCGGCCAGCGCGGCCGCCCGGGCAATAACGCTGAGATGAGACGCCTCCATCACATCGCAGACCACAACATTCTCAGGTTTATTGCTGATGGCTTGTTGTAGAGCTTCTGGTCCGGCCTCAATCTCCGCAATGGAAACACAGCCAACTTTACAGTGCATGGATTGCTCAA
>DASRZK010000165.1:0-3564 GCA_035686505.1 Dehalococcoidales bacterium
CCTGCAAATGCTTCTCCGCGGCCAGAACCTGGTTGGTTATCGCAACTACGCCGATGACGTGGTGGAGGCCTTCGTCAAACACGCCGCGGACTGCGGCATTGACATCTTCCGCATCTTCGACGCCCTCAACGATGAGCGCAACCTGGAGACTTCCTTCAAAATGGTGAAGAAATGCGGCAAACATGCCCAGCTTTCCATCTGTTATTCCCTCACCGAGCCCAAAATGGGGGGGCCGGTTTTCAACCTGGACTATTATCTGGAAAAGGCGCGCATCCTTGAAGGCATGGGTGCCGACAGCATCTGCATCAAGGACATGGCGGGACTGATTGCTCCTGATGATGCTTACACGCTCGTTTCCGCCCTGAAGAAAACGGTCAAGGTGCCCATTCACCTGCACACGCACTATACCAGCGGCATGGCTTCAATGTCCATGTACAAGGCAGCGGAAGCTGGCGTGGACATGATTGACACCTGCGTGGCACCTTTCGCCCTGCGCACCTCGCACCCGGCGGTGGAACCAATCATCGCTGCCCTGCGGGGAACGCCACGCGACCCCGGTCTGGACCTGGCGCAGATGCTCAAGATTGGCGACTATCTTGAATCTATCGCGCCGAAGTATCGCGACTTCCTGAACACCACACGTGTTTCAGTAGTTGACACCAACGTCCTCGTGCACCAGACTCCTGGCGGCATGATTTCCAACCTGGTGTCCCAGCTCAGGCAGTCGAATGCCATAGACCGGCTTGATGACGTTTACCGGGAAGTGCCCAAGGTAAGAAAAGAACTTGGCTACCCGCCGCTGGTCACCCCTACCAGCCAGATAGTCGGCGTGCAGGCGGTACAGAACGTGCTTGCCGGCCGATACAAGCTGGTCTCAACACAGGTGATGGATTACTGCTACGGTCTCTACGGCAAACCCCCGGCGAAGATAGACCCCGAGGTACAGAAAACGGTCCTCAAGTTCTACAAGAAAGGCCAGGAGCCAATCACCGGCCGGCCAGCGGATATGCTCGATCCAGAGTTAGACGCAGCGCGGGAACTGGTCAAAGATATCAGCAAAGACATCGGGGACGTGCTTATCGCGGCAATCTATCCCATCACCGGGCTGAGATTCCTGAAGTGGAAATACGGTCTGGAAGCTCCACCACCCGAGGTCAAAGCCAAGACACTGGAAGACGTAAAGCGTGAAGACGAGCTCATCGCCAAGGCCAAGGCCGGCCAGCTAGTCGAAAAAGCTTAGCGCTACGTCCGCCTGGCCTGATACTCCTCAGTCCTGCCACAGGCATTTTGGCGCGACCTTGTAGTACGCATTCTGGCACGGCGTGCCTTCGGTTAAGTAAAAGGCGCGCGCCGTCAGGTCCATGATGGCCGAAGAAAGGGTGGCCAGATGCCGGGGCTCCTCCTCTCTGGTGTCAACATGCCGGCAGATGGAATTGGGATAGCTGAAATGGTCGCGGAAAACACGTTGGAAGCTGCCGGCGTCTATCTTACCCCGCTCCAAATCGATAAGGCGTCGTGCTCGCTCGGCGCGAAACAGGGTATCCGGAGCGGTGGCCTTGAAGACATCTATCATATCGGGGCGGTTGTTTAACGCGATAAAATGATTGCTGTGGGTGAGAATGCCGTCATCGGGATGCAGAAAGCCGACGTCTATCGGTGATACCTCCAGGTCTATCGCTTCGCCATCGCGGTGAGCGATGAGGAAATTGAAAGATACCGTCACTTTAGCGTTCAGCACAGCCTTCACCGCCCGGCTGAAACTATCGGCAGCAAGAATGGCGCGCCCCACAATCAGGAAAGGCGTGGTTGCCTCAAATTTATCACGGCTGGACACCAGCGCGTTGAGACATATCCCTAACCCCGCCGAGTTCATACCCTTGTGGGCCATGGTGCCAGCTTCAGCGTGCATGACGATATTGGGCCCACCTTCCGGCTCCACCTCAAGGATGACGCTCAGCCCCTGGAACCTTTCCTTGTAATCCCAGTTCTGCCCCAGAAAGGTGTGGCCGTTCATGGTCACTGTGGGCATGGCCGCTATCGAGGTGCAGCCGCCACCAGCCTCAGCCACCGCACTCTGCGCAAACACCATCTCATACCGGGCGTTCAGCGCCACTATTTCCTCAATGGACAGTCCCGACCCCTTGGCAATTCCCCGCAGCTCTTCCAGTATCTCGGCATCGTACTCACCGATAACCGGAACCAGACTGGAACAGTGCTTCAGCACCTCAGGGCGTTTGGCCCCCCACAACGAGCCCCACAGGTCAAAATATAGCTCCAGATTTTTCTGTATCAGGGCTTGCGCCTGAGAACCGTACTGTTTGCCCCGTTCAAAGGGCTTTCCTTTTACTGAAATGACCGGCACCTGTGGTTTCATCTAAAGCCTCCTTGCGGCCAGTTATTCAAATGACATCGCGATACCATAAGTCTAATTTTATCCATGCCAACCCGTCAAGTAAAATGATTTACAGGCTATTCTCTTGCCGTCCGTTCGATGTATAATAAAACGATAGGACTTATAAGAGCGAGGTTACAACGATGCGGCAAAAGATTATCACCGCCATAATTTTTCTCACCCTTCTCCTTCCCCTTCTTGGCTGTGCCGAAATATCCGAATTAACTCAAGGGTCAGCCACGTCTTCATCCCAGACCAACATCGAGATAGAGAAGTCGGTGGAGCTTGGCTCCACATGGCAGATGAAACAGATAAGTTTCAAGGTGGGGGCCGGGCAAGAGGTAGCCATACTGCTCAAGCTTGCTGATGGCGACAAAGTGGACGGCTTCTTCTATCTGGAAAAGGGCGATACCATCGATTTCCGCATCACTGGTAAGACGCAGTTATATCGCTCAGCCGAAGCGACCCGTTTCTCTTTCACCGCAGGTCAAGCCCAGAGCGACACCTATAATTTACTGTTCCGCAACACTGCCGGGGAAGATGAAAGCCAGAAGTCGATTACCGTTTTCCTTGAGGTGATTTATCCACTTAAAGGTGAACTCTACATTCCGGTGGTGGATTGATTCCCGTGCATCGGGCGGGTAATTCGTATCAAAAAATATATATCTGGAGATGAACTACTATGGAGTGGCAGGTATTACTCATTGACGGCTACGGCAGGATTCTGGAAGTGCTTGAGGGAGCATTGCGGGGAATGACCCCTGAGAACCTGAACCAGCAGCCAAAGCCCGATTGTAACAACATGGGCTGGCTTGCCTGGCACCTGACGCGGGTGCAGGATGACCATGTTGCCGGCCTGATGGGAGAGGAGCAGCTCTGGGTAAACGAAGGATGGCACGCCAAGTTCAACCGCCCTCCTGACACCGGAGACATCGGTTTTGGGCACAGCCCGGAACAGGTGGCAGCCTTCAGGTCGCCTGATGCCAGGACATTCCTGGATTACCACCGTGCCGTGCTGGAACGGACCAAGCGTTATATCCGTTCGCTCTCAGCCGGTGACCTTAACCGGGAACTCGACGAGCCGTGGTACCAACCGCTGCCCACGGTGGGAGTGCGGCTTATCAGCGTCCTCGCCGATAACCTCCAGCACGCCGGGCAGGCCGCTTATGTTC
>DASRZK010000166.1:0-6393 GCA_035686505.1 Dehalococcoidales bacterium
TCTCTCTTTTGCTGGTACTCGGCTACCGAGACGGTGACTCCCTGAAGATGGCGCACGATGTGCTGCATCATGGCTGAGGCGTTGACAAAGCCGAGCGTCCGGTTAACATGGATGAAGCCGTTGACCAGCTCTTCTCTGCTCTGGCATTCCGGGTGCACGGCGATGTAGCCGATTCTCTCTCCGGGCAGGGCTAAATCTTTTGAATGCGAAGTAGCGACGATACTGTTACGGTGGTGGTGTGCTGGAAAGGGGTACTTCAGGCCATCGTAAATCAGTTTGCGGTAAGCTTCATCGCTGATGAGCAGAATGTGCGTTCCGAGTCGGGCTTCTTTCTTGCGGAGCACTTCACCGATGGCGCGCAGCCTTTCCTCGCTGTAGACCGCGCCCGAAGGATTATTGGGCGAATTGATAAGTACGGCTCTCGTTTTTTCATTGATGGCCTGTTCCAGTTCATCCACTTTGGGGGCAAACTGCTCGTCCGTGGACAGAATACGGGAGATTCCATAGTGGTTATCCACGTAGTGGGTGTACTCGGCGAAGAAAGGGGCAAAGATGATGAGCTCATCTCCCTGATTGAGTATCGTTTTCAATATGACATTCAGCGCGCCGGCCGCCCCGTGGGTCATCACGATATCCTTGCCGGTGAATTTGATGCCTGTCTCCAGCGCAAGCTGTTCGGCCACGGCGGCTCTGGTCTCGTCGTAGCCGGCATTGCTCATATAGCGGTGCGTCCCGGGGGCAGGGTGCTCGGCAATCTTTTTTAGTTCCTGGAAGAACTCGGCTGGCGGCTCCATGATGGGATTGCCCAGAGAGAGGTCAAAGATGTTTTCCTCTCCGTACTGCTTTTTCAGAATGGCGCCTTCTTCAAACATGCGGCGAATCCAGGAACCACTCGCCATGCTTTCCTTAACTCTTGCTGATACGGACACCTTGTATTTCCTTTCTGCCGCGGTCAAAGGCGGTGAGGTTTATCTTCCTGACCTTCTCCGGTAAACGATTGGCAATACTCTCCTTCCAGGTGCTGACCCTGAAGGGCATAAAATGCGAAGCGCAGCCGAGTATGAGGATGTTGAGTGCCCTGATATTGCCCAGTTCTTTCGCCCTGTCTGTGCCGTTGATGAAGTATACCCGGTCGGTAATCTGCTCCAGAACACTCCGTATTTCTTCGTCAGTCGGGTAGCGGGCATTGCCCAGGCTCACCGAGAGGGGAGGCAGGGCATGGTTGTTGACGATGGCGATGCCGCCGGGTCGGAGGTAGCTGGCCCAGCGGGCCGCCTCCAGCTTCTCCAGGGCGATGAGCAGGTCGACATCACCTTCTCTAATCAGTGGCGACCATACCTTCTCCGCGAAGCGCATGTGGCTGAGCACGCTGCCGCCGCGTTGAGCCATACCGATGGTATCGGTCTTCTTGACGTCGTAGCCGGCGGCGAGGGCCGTCTCGCCGATGGTATCGCTGGCCAGGATAATCCCCTGACCTCCCGCGCCTGTAATCAATAAATTCATTGGTCTCATTTTGTTACTTCAACTGGTTTATCTTTGACTGCGGGCCAATTGCCTGTTTAGGGCATATCTGCTGGCAGACGGCACAGGTATCGCCAACGCACAGCGAAGGCTCAATGTAAAGCTGCTCGTCCGTTCGCTGGATTGCCGAGCAGCCGAGCAGCAGGCAGGTTCCACAAAGATTGCAGTTTTCCATGTCGATGGCTCTGGGTTCACCGCGCTTTGGCACCCGCACCGCGCAGTTGCCACGGACGATGACGACGGAAAGCTCAGGGCTGTCCAGGGCGCTCCGGACGCTGCGTCGCAACTCTTTCATATCGAAGGCGTTAACGACCCTGACATCACTTACGCCAATGCCGCGAATCAGGTGCTCCAGTGCCACTTTATGGGCCTCCTTGCCCTGCACCGAGATGCCGGTACCGGGGTGTTCCTGGTGTCCGGTCATGGCGGTGGTGCCATTGTCCAGGATGACCAGGGTTATCTTCGAGTTATTGTAGACACCATCTATCAGACCGGTAATTCCAGAATGTAGGAAGGTGGAATCGCCGATGACGGCCACCACCTTCTTGCCGACGTTGGCCTTTTCCATGCCCAGCGCTTCCCCGATGCTGGCGCCCATGCAGGCGCAGGTGTCCATGGCGAGTAGCGGCGGGTATGCGCCCAGCGTGTAGCAGCCGATATCGCCGGTGATAATTAATGGCGAATCGGCCAGCGTCTTATCCTTTGCCTTGGCCAGCCTGGCACGCTGGCCGATGCTGCTCAGCACGAAGAAAACGCCGGTGTGAGGACAGCCGGGGCAGAGCAGAGGGGGACGACGGGGCAACTCAATGCCGGTCTCCGTTTTCCGGCGTGGTGAATCAGGGAGAAGGCCGGCTTTCCGGCCCGCTTCATAAATGATGTCGGGGTTAAGTTCGCCAACTCTGGGTATGAACTCCTTGCCGATTACCTCGATACCCATGGCCTGCATGTTTTCCTGCAGGAACGGGTCGAGCTCTTCCACAACGAGCAGTTTTTCTACCTGTTTGGCAAAGTGATGAAGAAGGTTGCGGGGGAGAGGATATGTCATCCCGAGCTTGAGAAACGATGCTTCGGGGAATACTTCCCGGGCATACTGGTAGGCTATCCCGCTCGTTACTATGCCAAGCTTTTTATTGCCCTGAACGACCTGATTGAGCGGGCAGGTCTCAGCATATTCAGTGAGCTTGACCAGGCGTTCTTCCATGAGCGGGTGGCGGATGCGGGCGTGAGCCGGCAGCATGACATACTTGGCGGCATTGTACTTAAATGACGGTTGTCTGTCAGGCAACTTGCGACTGCGCCTGACGTCCACCACCGTTTTGGAGTGGGAAATTCGGGTGGTGGTGCGCAACATCACCGGCGTATCAAACTGCTCGCTGAGGTCAAAAGCATGGGCCATAAAGTCGTAAGCTTCCTGGCTGTCGCCTGGTTCCAGGACGGGCACCTTGGCCAGACGGGCATAGTGGCGGTTATCCTGCTCTCCCTGCGAGCTGTGCACGCCGGGGTCGTCGGCGCAGATGACCACCAGCCCGCCATCGATGCCGGTGGTCGAAGCCGCCATGAAGGGGTCGCTGGCCACATTCAGCCCCACCTGTTTCATCGAGGCCAGGGCTCGCACACCGGCATAGGACGCTCCCAGCACCACCTCCATCGCCACCTTTTCGTTGGTTGACCACTCGGCGTAGACGTCATCAAAGCGGGCGATAGCTTCCAGAATCTCAGTACTTGGAGTTCCGGGGTAGGCGGCGGCAACCCTGACACCAGCGTGGTAGGCTCCCAGAGCGAGGGCTTCATTCCCGGATAAAAGCCTTTTCATTACCGACATATTATACCAATGATAGCATAATTTGCCCATCGGAAAAACGCGTGGGGGAATTGACAAAGGGAGTCCATAACTACATAATACGCTTAATAATTGGAGATGAAAGGAGGTTGCCATGCCAGTATATATGATGCTTACCACCCTTACCGATACGGGGCGCAAAGCGCTTCAGGACGACCCGGAGATATTGAAGGGATTTAATAAAGAAGTGGAATTCATGGGGGTTAAAATTCTGGACCAGTACGCGCTGCTCGGCCAGTACGACTTCGTTAATATTGTGGAAGCATCGAGCAATGAGGTCGTGGCCAAACTGGCCACCAGATTGAGTGCGCAGGGCCACTTCTCCACGCTGACCCTGGCGGCAATCACGATCGATTCGCTCATTGAGACCCTGAAAGAGAAAGACAGACCCTGGCAGTAACCGTTACCGATGAAACCCTTTTAGTTTAATCGGGCTGTATTTGTATTATACATAACATTGTTTAAAAACCATGTCAACGGTACCACCTGACGTACAATCAAAGATTCTGGCCATGCAGAGAGGTGAAATAACCGAGTATTTCATCTACCAGAGACTGGCCAAGTCGGTGAAGGATTCTCATAACCGGGATGTCCTCAAGCGCATCGCCAGGGATGAGCTGGGACACCACAACCTGTGGCAGCAGCATACCGGCGAAAAGGCAAGCCCGAGCCGCTTTAAGATATGGTTTTACTATCTTATCTCGCGCGTTTTTGGTCTTACCTTCGGCATAAAGCTGATGGAGGAAGGGGAGGAAAAGGCACAGGTAGCCTATAACGAAATCGCTCATTTTGTTCCGGAAGCCTCTAAGATTGCCAGCGACGAACACCGGCACGAGCAGGCGCTGGTCCGCCTGATAGATGAAGAGCGCCTCCACTACGCGGCAGATGTGGTGCGGGGACTGAATGTGGCCATCGTGGAGCTTACCGGGACGCTGGCCGGCCTGACGCTGGCGCTACCTGAGTCCAACCTGATTGTGCTGGCTGGTTTGATTACCGGGGCGGCGATGGTGCTTTCCGTAGCCAGCACGGAATACCTGGGGGCAAAATCGGGCGGGGGCAGCCGCAGTCCTTTAAAGGCGGTGCTTTATGGCGGCCTGACCAATGTCGTTACCTTTATCTTTTTACTCTTCCCCTACCTCATCTTTGATAACGTCTACCTGTCTCTGGGGGTCATGATTTTCAATGCCATCGTGGTGGTCTTCCTGTTCAGCCTCTACATTTCGATAGCCCGGGAAATTTCCTTCCGCAGGCGGTTCTCCGAGATGGCGCTGGCCAGCCTTGGCGTGGCCGCCCTGGCCTTCCTCATCGGTTATCTGGCCCGGACTTTCCTGCATCTAAATGTCGAATAACGGCAAGGCCGGAAGGTGAGGCCGCATTCTATCAAACATCGTCTACGGGCTGTACTGGATTTCGGCGTTGGGATAAACGGCAACGGCGGCACCATTGCCATTCTTTTCTTGAAGCACCTTTAGGACGTCATCCCATCGGTGTAAAAATATTGCTCTCTCCCTGCCACCGAACCAGCAGCAGCTCTGGAGGTCGGGGTATTCAGTGAAGACGATAAGGCGGTTGACCTGGGAGGGGATTTTACGTTCTTTGCGCAGCGGGCCCCAGATTGTTTCCCCGAATGGCCCCAACAGGTAGTGCGTTACCTGTCCCTCCGGGTGGTTGGCGATAACGACGATATCTCCTCCCTCGGGCTTGAGCGCTGAAAAGGTGATGGACAGGCCGATCCAGGCTTCGTTCGCCTTGGCGAAGGCATTGGCGATGACGATATCTTTGTTGGTCAGCTTTGGCGTCAGGTAATGCTGCTTTGCTTCCTTAACCGCTTCTTCATAGGCCGGTCTCAGCGCCCCGGCATAGACGGCCACCGTTTCCCCCCACATATTGACCACGCAGTTGATGAGGACGTCAATGCCAGCCAAATCTCCTGCCTCTTCTATGTCCAGACGTCCCAGGTTGCCGTCGTAGACACCATGGCCCGTGTACTGAGGCCCTTTCGCCAGTTGAGCCTTGCGGAACATCTTGTGGTTATATTCGATGGTCTCGAATGAAGTCACGCCGGGAAGAACGATTTTCCCGCCCCCACCAAAGCCGGTACTGGGATGGGGCACCACGGAGCCGATGGCGATTTTAAGGTCGCAGTTCATCACCTCGCCATTCACGTAGACCTTGGTTCCGTAGGTCTTCGTCGTGCCGACGTACTTACAGTTGGCATAGGGATTGTGGTTGTAGACCGGGAAACGGGCCAGCGTCTCCTCGCCCAGTTTCTTTACAAAGTCGAGTCGATTCATGGCGCCGTGGCAGCCCAGTGCGGCGATAAAGCGGATATTGCTGTCAGGGATACCGGCGGCGGCCAGCTCCTCGAGCACAAAGGGCATGATTTCCGCCACGCGGGTCACCCGGGTCATATCATCGAAGATGATGACCACTTCTTTTTTTCCTCTGGCGAGTTCTCGTAGTGGCAATGTGCCAATCAGTTTGCCGGTGACCGCTTTTTTAATCTGTTCGAGGCTCAGGGCAGGCCGGTCATAGCCAGCCATGTAGCCCATCTCCACCTGCCAGTTATCTGGCAGAGATAGCTCCAGTTCTTTCGTACCGTACCAGGCCATTTGTGGCAATCTGAGCTTGTTCGACATTATGAACTCCTTATAACATACTACAAACAATACTGTATATCAGCATTGGGGAAAACGGCAACTCTGGCATTGCTGCCATGTTTTTCCCGAAGAAATTGTAAGACTTCGTCCCACCTGGTGCAATACATAATCCTGGCATCATCGTCAAACCAGTTACTGCCCGGATGAGGGTATTCATTATAGACAATCAGGCGGTTTACCTTCTCCGGTATCATTACCCGCTGGTGCTGCACCGCCCAGCTATCTTTTCCCCAGCGACCCCCAAGATAGTGAGGGACGCGGCCCTCGGGGTAATTGGCGATAAGGACCACGTCACCGCCGCGGCTCAGCGCAGGAAAGGAGATGATAAGGCCGACTGAGGTGACGTTGTTCGGGGATGAGACGTTGGCGATA
>DASRZK010000167.1:0-2272 GCA_035686505.1 Dehalococcoidales bacterium
GCGGCCAGGATGTTTACATCAATACCACCGTGAACGGCGTTGGGGAAAGGGCCGGCAACGCTGACCTGGTGGCGATGATTCTGGCCTTAACCAAATCAAAGCAATTCGCCGATAAATACCCGCTGGGACAGCCAATTGACCTTTCAAAATCGTGGAAAATCGCCAAGTTCGCCAGCTACGCCTTTGGTCTGCCCATCCCGATTAATCAGCCGGGGGTTGGGGCTAATGCCTTTGCCCACGCCTCCGGGATTCACGCTGACGGCGTTTTGAAAGACCCGGAGAACTATGAGCTCTACGGTTTTGAGGAGCTGGGGAGAGGCGACCCGGTAATGGTGGAAACGGGAAGGGAAATCATCGCCGGGCAGTATAGCGGTATCTCCGGCTTCAGCCATCTCATGGGAAAAATGGAAGTGCAGTTCAGCAGCCGCGAGGAAGCCGCCGAGATTCTGGAACTGGTCCGCTATGCCAACGTCGAGGCACAGAAGCCACTCGTCGAGGATGAACTGCTCTTCATCGCCAAATACCCCAAGATTGCCAAAAAGCTGCTGACACTGACGCCGCTAGAGTAGCTAAAACAGCCCAAAATCATCAGGACTACCACAAAGAGCAACCCTTATTCTCTACCGGTCGCGCGGGAGGTGACCGCAAATGGAACGCCAGAACTCGACCATCACCATAAAACCCATAGGCATCGTTAGAAACGCGGTCCAGAAACCGCCCAAGCCGCCTTACGACTGGGATAAGGTTGTGTCCCGTATAGAAATCGAGCCCGGTCTGACGGAGGCGCTTGATGGCCTGGATGCGTTTTCCCATATCATCGTCCTCTACTGGATGAACCGGCTGGCCGCTGAGCCCCTGCCAATGAAAGTGCACCCCAGACGCGACCCCAACCTCCCGCTGGTCGGGCTTTTTGCCACCCGTGCTCCCCACCGACCCAACCCGATTGGCGAGACCACAGTGAAGCTGCTGAAAAGGGAGGGCAACGTGCTCACTGTCTCCGGCCTGGATGCCATCGACGGTACTCCGGTAATCGATATCAAACCCTACCTACCCAGAAATGACTCCGTAACTGACGCCAGAACACCACCCTGGGTTAAACCACCTTCGGAAAGCTAATGCTATTCACACGGCTCTGCCGAAGCACTTGAAACGGTTGACGTTAAGCTAACAATTGCATCATAATTATGTCTATACAGGCCGGTTGGTGAGCGGAAAATGACGGCAAAAGAACTGGTAAAGCTGGAAAACGTCTGGGTGTACAATGACGGTATCCTGGTACTGGAAGCGATAAACCTCTCCATTGAGTCGAACGACTTCCTCGGTATCATCGGCCCCAATGGCGGCGGTAAAACCACGCTGCTCAAAGTTATACTCGGCCTGGTAAAGCCAAACCGTGGCAAAATCACCGTGCTGGGTATGCCGCCGGAGCGGGGCAGGAAATACATCGGCTACATCTCACAGTTCAACCTCTTTGACCATGACTTTCCCATCAGTGTTTTCGAGGTGGTCCTCATGGGCCGCTATAACAAATCCGGTCTCTTCCACCGTTACAACGAAGAAGATAGAAAGGCCGCCTCTGAAGCCTTGAAGACCGTGGAAATGCTCGGCTACAAAGACAGGCAGGTCGGCAAACTCTCCGGTGGCGAGCAACAGCGCGTATTCATTGCCCGGGCGCTGGTGACCAATCCACAACTGCTGCTACTTGACGAGCCAACCGCCAGCATCGACCCGAACATGCAGGCCGAGTTTTACGAACTGCTGGACAAGTTAAAAGAAGAAATGGCCATTGTCCTGGTGTCACATGATATCAGTGCAGTCTCCATTTATGTAAATGATATTGCCTGCCTCAATCATCAATTGTTCTACCACGGCTCCAAAGAGGTTTCGGCTGAGGAACTGGAGAAGGCATACCGCTGCCCTGTCCAGCTCATTGCCCACGGCACTGTGCCACACCGGGTGCTGAAGGAACATTAGGCATGCTCGAGGTGCTTCAATATCAGTTCATGCAGAATGCCCTGCTGGCTGGTCTGCTGGCAGCCATCGCCTGCGGCATTGTCGGCGTCTACGTAGTCGTCAAGAAGGTGGTTTTTATCAGCGGCGGCATCGCTCATGCCTCCTTTGGCGGCATCGGGCTGGGGTATCTGCTGGGCATCAATCCCGTGCTGGGGGCAATGGTCTTTACCGTCGCCTCGTCTCTTGGCATCGGGCTGATAACCAGACGAACCAGAATGCCTGAGGATACCGCCATTGGCATCCTGTGGGCGATGGGAAT
>DASRZK010000168.1:0-6133 GCA_035686505.1 Dehalococcoidales bacterium
GCAGTACTATTTGCACCAGCGCGCATATCGCGACATACCAAAAACTGAAAGCCCATTTCGGCATCGAGGCTGAAGATACCATCATCAATAAAATGATGCAGACTGCCGCCGTGCACGAACCCATCCTTCAAGCACTGGACATCGACTTCCGTGCCGCGCTTCTGGGGGTACCTGATAGCACGCCAGTCATACCGGTCGGAGAAGACGGCTACCGGGATGAATACGGGGTGGTGCGTCGCAAGCCAGCCAGCTCATTCTACTACGACCTGGTAAAGTGTCCCCTCGCCGGACCGATAACCATTCAGGATATCATCAACTTTCCCTGGCCTGACCCCGCTGACCCCGGTTATACGCGGGGACTGCGTGAGCGGATTTTGTACTATCGGGAGAATACTGACTGCGCCATCGTGTTACGTCTCCCGGTGCCTTTCGTGCATACGACCCAGTTCGTGCGCGGTTTTGAAGACTGGTTCACTGACCTGGCCGTGGATAAAAAACTGGCCGGGGCCCTGTTTGATGCCGCCGTGGAACACAATGCCGCCGTCGCCGCCGAAATCCTGAAGGCAGGTGGTGACCTGGTTGATGTGGTAGCTTTCAGCGAAGACCTGGGATTTCAGAACGGGCTTATCGTTTCCCCGGAACTCTACCGGGAACTTTTCAAACCCCGCCACAAGAAATATTTCGACATGGTAAAGAAGCACACTTCCGCCTTCATTCACCTTCATTCCTGCGGCTCAATCTACAAGCTCATACCGGACCTGATTGAGCTTGGCGTTGACGCCCTTAACCCGGTACAGGTCGCCGCCAGAGATATGGACTCCGCCAAGCTGGCCGCCGAGTTTGGCGACCGCCTGAGCTTCTGGGGCGGCATCGATACCCAGAACGTGTTGCCCAAAGGCACCACCGCCGATGTAAAGGCCGAGGTAAGGCAGCGCATCAGGGACCTTGCTCCCGGCGGTGGTTACATCCTCTGCGCGGTGCACAACCTCCAGCCCGATGTGCCGGTGGGAAATATACTTGCCATGTATGAAGCTGCGAAAGAGCACGGCCAATACCCCATCTCCCCGAGCTGAATTGACCGAAAGCCGGAAAAGCCGTAAACTTAAAATGGGAGTATAAAAATGCCCATTTATGAATACACCTGTCCTGATTGTGAGCTCACCTTTGAGTTGATGAGGCCGTTCAGCGAGGCGGACAAAGAGGCTTCCTGCCCTCGCTGCCATAAACAGGCCAGACGAATCATGTCGCCCTGCGTTGCCCTGTCCCGGGACAGCAGCGGATTAACGTCCCGCGTCTCCGGCAGTGGAAGCTCCTGCGCCGGCTGCGGCGCAAGCAGTTGCGCTACCTGCGGTCATTAGCAAGGAGGCGGATGCATTATGACCGTCCCCACCCGCACCGGCATTGCCAACCTCCCCCTTCATTACGGTAAGGCGCCACCATGGCTTTTTCAGCGCATGGTGAAACTGGCGCGGGAAATTACTTTGGCCATCGTCACTGACTTCGGCCCTGAGGAGATGCTGCGCCGTCTCTCCCACCCCTACTGGTTCCAGTCCCTGGGCTGCATACTGGGTTTTGACTGGCACAGCAGCGGGGTCACCACCACGCTCTGCGGTGCCCTCAAGGAAGCGGTAAAGGGCATGGAGCGGGACATCGGCCTTTACGTGGCCGGAGGTAAGGGGAAAGCCTCTCGCCAGACCCCAAGCGAGCTGGAAAAGTGGGGCGACCGCCTTTCCCTCGACCCGCAGCCGCTGGTCTATGCCAGCCGCACGTCGGCCAAGGTGGACAGTGCTGCGGTACAGGATGGTTATCAGCTCTACCATCACACGTTCTTTTTTACCGGTAACAGCCACTGGGCGGTCGTCCAGCAGGGCATGAATGAGATAAATCGCTACGCCCGCCGCTACCACTGGCTGGGCGAAGCGGTCAGCAGCTTCGTCAATGAACCGCACTCGGCGGTGCTTTCCGAGGCGAAGTCCCAGGCGCTCAACCTCGTGGCCAGCGAGAGCGCCCCAGCACGCACCACCGTCACTAGTATCGCCACTGGAGAAAAACCGGAAAAAACATTGTCGGAACTGAAAAGGCTGAAGACTTTGAGTCTTCCCGCCCGCCACCAGATACTGGTCAATGACCTCCACCCCGACAGCCTGAGCCGTATCCTGCTGAGCACCTACGAGCGCCAGCCGGAAGATTTTGAGCATCTGCTCGGGCTTTCCGGCGTCGGTGCCAAGACGCTGCGAGCGCTGAGCCTCATCTCCGAGCTGGTACACGGCGTTGCCCCCAGCTACCGCGACCCCGCCCGCTACACCTTCGCCCATGGCGGCAAGGACGGCATCCCCTACCCCGTGGATCGCAAGACCTACGACCAGAGCATCGAGCTGCTCGCAATTGCAATCAAGAAAGCAAAGCTGGGACTGAATGAGAAGACAGATGCGCTACGCCGTCTGGACAGAGTGAGGCCGAAAGGTTAGTGTATTAGTTCCAGCCCCCTGGCCACGTCGTTAAGGTCGTTGAAGGGTGTGCACTTAAGATTTTGCTCCCGGTAGTGATTGAGCAGGTCATCGCGGGCAAAAACGTAGTCGGACAGGCTGGCGGGCGCTATATCCGAATAACCATCGCCAATATAGGCCACCCGGCAGCCCTGGTTCAGGTGCCGCTCCACGTATAACCGTTTAAAGTTGTCCAGCACCGGCTGGCCATCAGGGTCGGTATAGGTAATCCTGAGCCCATCCGGGTTGAACTCGGTATGCGCGGCGAATACCTTGATACCCGTGACGCCAACATGTTTCAGGATAGCATCGATGTAAAATTTCAGCCCGTTGCTGGTAATGACAAACTCAAACCCTCGCCTTGAACAGTAGTCCAGCAGTTCCCGGAAGCCGGGACGGATGCCCACCCTGTTCCCGGTAAAGAGGTAATCGAGCATGGTCTTCTCATCGGCTTTTATCATGCTGAAAGTCCTCTGGCTGAACACGCCGACCGGTATCTTGTGCTCGCGATACTCCTGCAAAATCTGCCGCCAGTCGCCATCGGCAAAGGCGTCGAGGAGCATAAAGCTCACGTCAAACTCGGCGATGGTGTTGTCAAAGTCACATTGCACCAGTGTTTTTTTTACAGCGGAATTCATGCTTACTCCCGTGGGTTTCGCTAGTTTATCGGTAATAACTGCCCGTGAAAAGGCCGGCAGCGTTCCCCATACAAGATACCATTAGAGCGGCGTGGAAGTCTATTCAGCGAGGTGCTAGAATGAAATCGAGCGTTAGAAAGTATGACGACCAACTGCCTTATCGGCACCTCGGGCTGGCACTACGAGCACTGGCGTGAAACGTTTTACCCACCGAAGCTGGCTAAACTGGCCGACACACTGGATAAGATTTATATTTACTTCAATAACGATGCGGAGGGATTTGCACTGAATAACGCCAGGACCCTCCTGACCTATCTGCAAGCTGAATAATACGAGAAGGAGATAAGAGTGACTGATAATGCCTACAGGCTTCTGGTGATTGATATTGACGGTACGCTGGTAAATCGATACGGCACAATTTCAGACAAGGACAGGGAAGCATTGTCCCGGGCCCGGGAAGCGGGCATACAGGTCGCCCTGTCCACAGGGCGCGGCCTTCAGGCCACCGTAGGCGTTATCAGAGAGCTTTCACTGGACAGCTACCACGTTTTATTTGACGGCGCGCTGGTCAGCCGCTCCGATTCCAGTGAAGAGATATACGCGAGCCCAATCAGCAAAGAGCTGGTGAGACAGATGATTGATGCTGCGCACGAATGCCGCGTTGACCTTGAGCTTTTCACCGTGACTCATTATTTCGTGGAGCGAGAGACGTGGTCATCCCAAGCCCACCGCGATTTCTTTAGCACATACCCGACAATTGTTGATTTTCGCCATATCTGGGAGCGGGAGAGAGTCCTCAAGGGTGGCCTGGTGAGTATCAGCCCCGAGGAATCAGTGAAAGTCGCCGACTTCTGTCGGCGGCTTGAGCGCCATCTTGACTTCTCGCTGGCAAGAACGCCGGCCTATCCCGGGGTCGATTTCATCAATGTCCTTATGCCCGGTGTCTCCAAGGGAAAAGCACTGGAGAAGCTGGCCGCCCACCTGGAAGTGCCTCTCAGCGAGGTTATCGCGGTGGGAGATGGCATCAATGACATCTCGCTGCTGACAACGGCCGGTCTCGCCATCGCCATGGGAAATGCCGCGGATGAGGTAAAGGCAGTTGCCGATTACGTTACTCTGGATGTTGACCACAGCGGACTGGCGGCAGCCATCGAAGCAATTCTCTAGCCCAGAAATCGTACCAGCACGTCGGAAAACTCACGAATTCTCTGCCGGTAGACGCTGTGCCCGGAATCCTGGAAAATGCGCACCTGACAGTTGGGAATCCGCTCGGCGGCAAGGTAGGCATGGCGAACCGGTACAATCGGGTCCTTGGCGCCCCAGATGAGCAGCGTTGGCATAAGCAACTCGGAAAGGCGGTTCACCAGGACAGCGGTCTGCCCCTTTGCGGTCATTATGCCTTTCCCGATGCTCATTTTGAAGAGAGAGGGCGGAGTAAACTTTTCCAGCGGGCGATTTAACTTCCTGACCAGCCATCCTATGGCTTTGAATACAGAGACTACGGTTTTCTTCGCAATTCGGTAAAAAATGGGCAGGGACAGAATTCTGGACCAGAGCGCGATTTCTCTTCCCAGGCATAGGCTGCTTATCAATACCAGCCGCCTGGTTTTATGCGGGAATTCCAGGGCATAGTGCAGGGCAATGCCACCGCCCAGCGAATGCCCGGCAAGGTGGAAGTGCTTCAGCCCCAGACTGCGGGAGAAGTCCTCCACGAATGTGACGTATGAAGACAGATCGAAGTCCACACCACTCCCCTTGCTGTGACCGAAACCGGGGAGGTCAGGCACGTAGACCTGATAATACCTGGAGAGCTCAGCCGCGTTTTTCAGCCAGGCACGGCCGCTGTCACCACCGCCGTGAATGACAATTAAAGGTTCACCTTCCCCTCCCGTCAGATAGTGGATATCAAGATGCCCCACTTTAATACGTTCCGAGCGAAGATTTGCTTCTTTCAAATCGCCATTAACCACTTCAGGAAATCTTTCTCTGTTCATCCCTGCCCCTTCCATCTCCGTAATCAGTAACGGTTATTTATTACCTCTTCCAGTATAGAACCAGAAGGTTAATAACTTGTTAAAATACCAGTGTTAATTCTTAATAAAAACTTAAAAAATTATTACAAACTTGCCGTGAGCAAACTGCAACAATATCAAATTAGCATAGCGAGTAAAAAGCAAACGCGTGGTATAATGAAGACGCTTGATGTTTCTCATACAACAGAAAGGCAGGCCTTTACCTGCCTTCTTATATATTTTAACCGAAAAAGGCAGTCATTTACAAATCGTAACCGGTCATTAAAAACCGGGGGAACACTATCTAAAGGGGGTATATACATGGCCAAAGTTCAAATGGGTCCCAGAACCAGTATTTATCCGATGCCCGCACTCCTGGTCGGCGCCAATGTCGATGGCAAGCCAAACTTCATGACCGTGGCGTGGGGTAACATAGCTAATGCTGAACCGCCCATGGTAGTCGTTGCCATACGGGGCAGCCGTCATACCCACAAAGGCATTGAGCAGAACAGGACTTTCTCCGTCAATATTCCTTCCGCCGACCTGGTAAAAGAAACCGACTACTGCGGCATTGCCTCCGGCGCCAAGGTAGACAAGGTCAAGGACTGCCAGTTCACCGTGTTCTATGGCAAACTGGACACGGCGCCGATGATTGAACAGTGCCCGATTAATATTGAATGCAGTGTGCTGCATTCCCTGGAACTGGGGAGTCATACGCTCTACGTTGGCCGGATCGAGGAGGTCTACGTTTCCAGCGACTGTCTCATCGATGGCAGGATTGACCTGGACAAAGTGAAGCCTCTGGCCTATCTGGGAGACCCGTCCCGGCAGTATCACGGTATTGGTAAACTCCAGGGCAAAGGGTTCAGCATCGGTCTGGAAATAAAAGGTAAAAAATAGATATAGCCATGGCCAAAAGCGCCCGCTCAGACTCCCGAAGCAGGGTGGTGACCACCAGCTGTGACTATGACTGCGGTGGCCGTTGCCTGCTGAAAGT
>DASRZK010000169.1:0-4019 GCA_035686505.1 Dehalococcoidales bacterium
ACAAATTCCTCCACATACTCATCAGCGGGCACGACTACGATTTCTTCGGGGCTGCCAATCTGGACTATCGCACCGTCTTTCATGATGGCAATCCGTTCTCCCATCTTGAGGGCCTCGCTGAGGTCATGCGTGATGAAGACGATGGTCTTATGCACCTCGGTTATCAGGTTGAGGAACTCGTCCTGCATCTGGCGGCGGATAAGCGGGTCCAGAGCACTGAAAGCCTCGTCCATGAGCAGTATTTCCGGGTCAACGGCCAGGGCCCGCGCCAGGCCCACGCGCTGCTGCATGCCACCGCTGAGCTCATGGGGATAATTGCTTTCCCAGCCCTTTAGCCCCACCATGTCCAGCACATCCTTTGCCTTTTTGCGTCGCTCTGCTTTAGGCATACCCTGTACTTCAAGGCCATAGGCGACATTATCAATTACCGTGCGGTGGGGGAACAGGGCAAAATGCTGGAAGACCATCGATATCTTGTGGCGCCGTGCCTCTCGAAGTTCAGCCTCGTCCATCGCTGCTAGGTCGACATCGCCGACGAGAACCTTCCCTTTGGTCGGTTCAATCAGTCGGTTAAGGCAACGTACAATCGTCGATTTGCCGCTGCCGGATAGTCCCATAATGACGAATACTTCGCCCTCATTGACGTCAAAGGAAACGTCCTTCACCGCAATCACGTGCCCGGTCTTTTCCAGCACTTCCTCTTTGGTCATATCGTCTTTGATGAGGGTGAGGGCATTCTGCGGGTCAGGGCCGAAAATCTTCCATACGTTCTGGCAGGAAATTTTTACCTGTGGGCTTTCGGTCTCGCTCATAATAATTTGGATTATCCTCTGATAATAATTATGCCCTGATATTTTTTTGGTGGGATTTAAGATAGAAAAAGAGGGGGATATTATAATTGATATTTATTAAGATTTGGCCAGCCTGGAATCCGTTCAAATTATCAGGAGTCTCTACAATCACTGACCAAAATATCATGTCTTTATACCAAAGAATGTATAAGGAAGTCAAATGGGGTGAGCGGCAGTAAGCGGCGTAGAAGTCTGGTTTGGGGCGGAAAGTTTGACAAAAGAAGGTTGGCCACTTAAAATGCCTGTGCATTTGATGCGGTTATTGTCAGCCTTAACGTACTTGCCCAGATAAAAAACATCTCAAAAGGAGGTAATAATGGCTTCGGTCAGTGAAGCACGCGAACTCTGTTTTACCCCTGCCCACAAGCTAGCGGAGGCGATCCGGAACAAGCAATTATCGCCGGTGGAGTTGATGGACGCCACTCTGAAAAGAATCGGCGAAATAAACCCGAAACTGAATGCTTATCTAATAGTAGTTGAGGAAGAGGCAAGGCAGGCAGCCCGTGAAGCGGAGGAGGCACTCCATACCGGCGCTAAGCTGGGACCTCTTCATGGCATACCTGTCTCCATAAAAGACCTGGTGATGACCAAGGGTATCCGCACCACGCAGGGCTCGCTGGTCTATAAAGATTTCATCCCCAGCAAAGAAGGAACCATGGTGCAGCGTCTCAAAGCGGCTGGCGCTATCATTATCGGCAAGACCAATACGCCCGAGTTCGGGCTGAGCTGCTGCACGGAGAATAAACTGACCGATGCCTGCCGCAATCCCTGGAATACGGAGAGAAACTCCGGCGGCTCCAGCGGTGGCGCGGCGGCTGGTGTGGCGGCTGGTATCTCGCCGCTGGCGCAGGGCACTGATGGCGGCGGCTCAACGCGGATTCCGGCAAGCTGGTGTGGTGTTTTTGGCCTGAAAGCCAGCTATGGTCGGGTGCCCAAGGATGTCCAACCCTGGGGCGTGTCTCACGTCAGTTGCCTCGACCCGATGACGCGGAACGTGCGGGATACGGCACTGATGCTGAATGTGATGGCGGGACCGGATGGGTTGGACTACACCTGTATCAGGACAGCACCTCCTGACTTCTTAAAGGCTGTGGACGACCGGCTTAAGAAACTCAGAATCGCCTGGAGTCCCGACCTGGGGTATGGCGTGAAAGTTGACTCCGAGGTGAAATCGGCCGTTGAAATTGCAGTCCGTGTCTTTGCCGGGATGGGGCATGAGGTAGAGGAGGCAGCACCGGACACCGGCGAGCCGTTTGACCTCTGGGACGTGCTGCTTGCGGCGCAATATGATTTATACCTGGACTTTGCCCTTGATAAGCATGCCGATGAGCTTATGGACTATACCAGGCTGGCCCTGGAATGCGCCCGCGGCCTGGGTGGGATGGAGGTTGCCCGGACGTGGACGCAGATAGAGCGGGTCCGCGGCATTATGAGGGACTTCTTTGAGAAATATGACCTGCTGCTGACGCCGACCACGGCGGTGACGGCGCCGCCGGTAGGGAAGCGGGGGCGGGGACGCGGTCGCGGGTTCATTGACTGGGATTTTATCCCGTTTACCAGCGTCTTCAACCTCACGGGTAACCCTGCGGCATCAGTGCCCTGCGGTTTCTCTGCCGAAGGGTTGCCAATAGGACTCCAGGTAATTGGCCGGCTGGGTGATGAGGTTACCGTGTTGCAGGCCTCGGCTGCCTTTGAAGAGGCACGACCCTGGGCGGACAAATATCCGGCCGTGTCATGAGCCGTGATTCAGTTCCGGCTAGGCTTCGGGCGCCGGGCCAATCAACTCGGGCCACAGTTCCTCAATCGTTGGCTTGAGTCCAGTCATGACGTCGTCAACTGCCTTGACCGCAGTATCAATCTCTTTCTGGGTCATAGGAGTTGACATAACATAGAGACCTCTTGCCGCCGAGAAACAGCCTCTCTCCAGCATGGCCAGGTAGAATAAATGCATCAGGTCTTTATTGGCTTCCCTGGCCGCTTTACCATTGATAACTGGCTGGTCGTGGAAGTGGATGTTCTGCAGCGAGCCCATTCCAGTCACCTGCCCCTTGATATTGAGTCGCTTGAAGACAGCCCTGACGCCGTCGGCGAAAGATTCGCCAAGCTGGTTGATATAGTTGATGACATCGGGGTTGAGCTGCTCCATGGTGGCAAGGCCGGCGATAGCGGTAATCGGGTTAGCGTTCAGCGTCCCGGCGTGGTAGACCTTTCTTATCTCAGGGGAGAACATCTGCATCAGGTCTTCGCGCCCGCCGACGGCACCGACGGGATAGCCGCCGCCAATGATTTTGGCCATGGTGGTAAGGTCAGGTTTTATTTTGTAAATGCTCTGCACGCCTCCCCAGGCCAGCCTCAGGCTGATGACCTCGTCGAGGATGAACATGATGCCATTATCCCTGGTGACCTTGCACAGGTGCTCCAGGTAGCCTTCACGGGGCGGAATCATGCCCGCCGCGCCCATCGCTCCTTCGACAATGACCGCCGCCAGCCTGTCTTTGTTCTCCACGATGGCTTTCTCGGCGGCCGCCTTATCATTGAAGGGAACGATGATGGATTCTGATTGGTTGCCTTTTGATATGCCGGCGGCGTCAGAGGGAAAGACCACAGGGTCGTAGCTCCCGTGGTAACAGCCGTCAGTTTTCAGGACCATGTCCTTGCCGGAAAGGCCTCTGGCCAGGCGTATGGCCATCATTACCGCTTCCGTCCCCGAGTTGCTAAATCTCACCTTGTCCACGGAGTCGACCATGTTGCAGACCAGCTCTGACCAGCGCACCACGGCGGGAATGAGCGCTCCCAGAGCGGTGCCCTTCGCTGCCTGTTCCCGTACCGCCGCCACCACCTTGGGATTGGCGTGACCCAGAATCATCGTGGTGTAGCAATTATGGAAGTCAATGTACTCGTTCCCGTCAACGTCAGTAAAGCGGCAGCCCTGGGCTTTATCTATCCAGAACGGGTAGGGGTCAAACCAGATCGAGGTGCGGGTATCCCCGCCCGGCATATATTTCTTAGCTTTTTCCAGTGTTTCTCCGGATTTCCGGGTTCTTTTACGGTAGATATCTTCGTATTTCCTGGTGACTTCGGCCAGCAGCTGTTCTCGGGACATTGCTATTTCTCCTTTCTGATTGTTCAAACAGGTGGGATGTTTATGCCATTTCGTTAATTAAGTAT
>DASRZK010000170.1:0-5611 GCA_035686505.1 Dehalococcoidales bacterium
GTCACGGACGCAGCACCGTCAGCATGGAGAGTATAAAGGAAGGGAATGAGCCACGCTTTGAAGATGACCGCTCCCGATTCATTATGAGCGCGGTCAAGGAGACCAGGGTCGGCGGTATTCTCCGTCCTGTAGTCAGGCACCGCTGGCTCAATGAGAAACAGGCCGTGCTGGCCAAGGTCATGGAAGCTAGCCCATTCAATCATATCGAGGATGGCGAGGGAAGGGTAGGGCTGGTCGCCTGCGGCATCGGCTACGCGTTTGTCAAAGAGGCGGAAAAGATACTGGGTAAAAAATTCCCGGTTCTCAAGCTGGGCACCCTGCCCCTGCCGAAGAACAAGGTGCTCCGGTTCGCCCGAAAAATGGACAGGCTGGTCGTTTATGAGGACAGTGAGGCGGTGGTGGAGGGTATATTGAAGCAGTTGTTTTTTGACGAGGGAATAAAGGTGGAGGTAGCAGGGAGGAGCGGATTTCTGCCACAGGAAGGGGAACTATCAACCACCATAGTGCTGAAGTCGCTGGCGGGGCTTTATCCGGAACTGGAAAAGAAAATTCCGGCGACGGTTCCGCTGGAAATGAAGGTGCCGATACGAACGCGCACCCAGTGCGTGGGCTGCCAGTACCGTGGCCTGCTGCATGCGCTGAAGCTGGTGGCGCGCAAATACAAGGGCGTGGTTACCGGAGATATCGGCTGCTATGACGCCGGCTCATTCTTGCCGCTGGAGCTGCAGTCGACCATCTACTGCATGGGCTCATCAATACCCATGGCTTCAGGCATCGCCTACAGCGGCTATGAGAGGCCGGTATTTGCCATCATCGGCGATTCGACCTTCTTCCACAACGGGGTTCTCGGCCTCTTAAATGCCATCCACAGCGGAGTGGACCTGGTGGCCATCGTCTGCGATAATCGCACCACAGCGATGACCGGCTTCCAGCCACATCCGGGCAGTGATATCGATGTTCGTGGCCAGCCGGCTCTGGCCATTGATGTGGCTGGACTTGCCACTGCGGCCGGAGCCACCAGTGCCCGGGTGGTCAACCCATACGACATCTCTGAGGTAAAGGAGGCGCTGGAGAAGGCGCTTAAGGAGAAAGGCGTCTCGGTCATCGTGGCCACCATGCCCTGCTACCTGCAGGCGAGACGGACCGGTGAGCTCGGTTTCACCCCGCGCAAGGTCGTACTCGATGAAGCCCAATGCAATGGCTGCAAGATATGCATTACCTTTTTCGGCTGCCCGGCAATCCATTTCAGCGACGGCAAGGCGACCATTGACTATGGCACCTGCGTTGAGTGTGGCATGTGCGTGGAAGTTTGCCAGAGAGGGGCAATCACATGGAGCTAAACATACTTATTGCCGGTGTCGGTGGGCAGGGCAACCTGTTTGCCTCAAGTATCCTGGCTGAATACCTGATGAAAAAAGGCTATAAAGTATTTGCCGTGGAAACAATCGGCGCGGCACAGCGTGGCGGCTCCGTGGTATCCCATCTGCGGGTTTCCGATGTCGAACTCTATTCGCCACTCATCCCGGCGGGGAAGGTAAATATCCTTATGGGATTTGAGATTATCGAGATGCTGCGTAACTTTGAGCTGCTCGCCGGGGATGGCATGTACCTGCTCAACGACTACAAAGAGCCGACGGTGCTGTGCAATATGGAGATGGATACCTATCCATCGGATGAGGAAATCCGGGCGGCGCTGAAAAAGTCGGGGAAGAAGGGCTACACTATCAAGGCCACCGATTGCGCACGGCAGATTGGTGGCAGCCTGTTAACCAACGTGGTCATGGTCGGTGCGCTGTGCCAGGTATCGCCGCTCTTCGATAGCCAGGAAGTGAAGCAGGTACTGGCCGGGAAGTCGCCGACCAGGGTGAAAGAGCAGAACCTGCAGGCCTTTGACGCGGGTGGTTCGCTTATTCAAAAAGCGATGCGCGAACCCTGACCTGTTACCTTGTCAGGCGCATAACGGAAAAATCAATACTCGGTGTAAGTATCTAGGAAGGGTATTTTGCCATGAGCGTTGCCAGACAGCTATACCAGTTGCAGGAAATTGACCTTGAAATCGCTGATGAAGAACGCAGGCTGGAGCAGGCAGTCAGCCGGCTGGGTAAAAATGATGTGGTTGTCGCCGCTCAGGCGAAGCTCATGGCAGCCAGGGAAAAGCTGGAAGAATTGCAGCACCAGCAGCGTTCCCTGGAAGGGGAGATAGACGACCTGGCGGGCAAAATAAAAGCCGTTGATGACCAGCTCTACAGCGGACGAATCAAAAACCCGAAGGAACTTTCCAACCTGCAGCATGAGGTTGAGCTGCTGAAGGCCAAGCGCGACCAGCTGGAAATAAAAGACCTGGAGCTGATGGAGCAGGTGGAATCAGTTGAGGCGGGTGTGGCGGCTTTGAACCATGAACTGGAAGGTATCACCGCGGGGTGGCGGCGCGAGCAGGAACAACTGGGAAAGGAGAAAACGGCACTGGAAGACAGCCTGAGTGGCCTGAGGCAGAAACGTCAGGCGCTGGCTACTGAAACTGACGCACAGGTTCTGGCGCTTTACGATAGGCTCAGAAAAAGCAAGGGGTGGGCGGTGGCCGGGGTGGAGCAGGGTATCTGCCGCAGCTGCCGTATATCCCTGCCATCCAGCGAACTGCAGCAGGCGAGAAGCGGTGCTCTGGTACAGTGCGGAAGCTGCAGCCGTATTCTGTACCTGCCCTGAACAATAAATGAAAATCGACAAGGTAGTTGTATATACTGATGGGGCATCCCGGGGAAACCCAGGCCCCGCCGCGATTGGCGCCGTGATTAAAGACGGGCAGGGCAGGGTTCTGGCCCGTATTTCCAGGCGTATCGGGAGAACTACCAATAATCAGGCAGAGTACCAGGCCATTGTTGCTGCCCTTGAGAAAGCCCTTGGTCTGGGAGCTGCCACAGTTGAGGTAAAATCCGATTCCGAACTGGCGGTAAGGCAGATAAGCGGTCGCTACCGTGTGAAGAACACGGGGCTCCGACCATTGCACCAGCGGGTCGGGGAACTGCGGTCTTTATTCCAGGGTTTCTCTATTGCCTCTATACCAAGGCGTCAGAATGTGGAGGCAGACCGGCTTTGCAACGCGGCGCTGGATGCAGCGGTTGACTAACGGTACCCTTGATACTAGACTATAAGTGGGTCAAGTAAACCGGGTGGCCGCCCCGTAAATCGGGGAGGAAAGTCCGAGCTCCACCGGGCAGGATGCTGGGTAACGCCCAGGAGGGGTGACCCTACGGAGAGTGCCACAGAAACATACCGCCCCGCGTCAGCGGGGTAAGGGTGAAATGGTGGGGTAAGAGCCCACCAGCGGCCGGGTGACCGGTCGGCTGGGTAAACCCCATCCGGAGCAAGGCCGAATAGAGGGACATAAGGACGCCCGGCCTGTCCCCGGGTTGGCCGCATGACTCTGATGGTAACATCAGGGCTAGATAGATGACCACCGTCTTTCCTGTATGGGAAGGATACAGAACTCGGCTTACAGGTTTACTTGACCTTTGAACTAACCGGTGGGATAGCCCTGCAAATGCAGGGTAAGGAGGCAGAAAGAGCTTCTCCGCAATCAAATTCCACTCTTATTTTCCCGTAGCTCATTGTATGAGTAATATCATCCAGGGAAAGGCAGGCCGATGTCAAACACGATGAAGTATATCCTCATAATATTAACCTTCGTTGCCATAATCGCACTTGCTTTTGGCACTGGTTACAACATGGGGAAGGTTCCCGCCGGAAGCGGGGGTGGGCTGGAGGTGGTGCAGGAGGCATGGGATGTTATCTTCCGGGATTATGTAGACAGGGACCAGCTGGAACCACATGAACTCAGCAGGGGTGCCATTGAAGGTATGATTGAGGCACTGGATGACCCTTATAGCTCCTATCTCGAGCCAGAAACGTATGAAATCGGCTTGAGTGGCCTTGAGGGAGAAATTGAAGGTATCGGGGCTCAGGTGGGGATGAGGGAAGAGAAGCTGACCATTATCTCACCTATTCCCGACTCACCGGCAGATCAGGCTGGCCTGAAGCCAGATGATATTGTTCTGGAAATAGAGGGCGAGTCAACGTCCGGGATGAGCATGGTCGAAGCGGTGCTCAAAATCCGCGGCCCCAAAGGGACGACCGTCACCCTGCTCATTCAGCATAAAGATGAAGCCGAACCGGTAGAAGTTTCGATCGTGCGTGCCACGATTGAACTATCCAGTGTAATGGTGGAAATGATGGGGGACATTGCCCGCCTCAGGATCACCCATTTCTCTAAGCGCACTGCCACTGAATTAGAGGCTAAATTGTCGGAGATTGAACAAGTAAAGGTGAGAGCCATCATTCTGGACCTGCGCGGCAATCCGGGTGGGATACTGGAGACGGTTATCGAGGTTACTTCTCAGTTCCTGAAAGAGGGCGTGGTGCTGAAGGTGGTGGATAATCGGGGAGACCAAACGGTCTTTGAAGTGAGACATAAGGAAATAGTCAGTGAGCTGCCAATGGTGGTGCTGGTGAACGAGTTCAGTGCCAGCGGCAGCGAGGTACTGGCGGGGGCACTTCAGGACCACGGACGAGCCACCATTGCCGGGACCCGGACGTATGGCAAAGGCAGCGTTAACGTTCCGCGCCAGCTTCAGGACGGTTCTGGACTTTACATAACCACGGCACGCTGGCTCACGCCGAATGGCCGGCGCATCGAGGGTGAAGGAATCGAGCCGGATATTCAACTGGAGCTGGAAGGTGAAGAGGCCATCCAGTGGGCAATTGATTATCTGGAAAGTAAAGTACCCCACAGCTTGCTGTGGGGCATTACGAGAAGGGGAGCCACCCCTCACCAGATTACGGACGAGGCCGCTTTCATCCTGCCAGCAAGCTGGCGGGTATTCAGCGGAGACTTTTATAAACAGTAACGGACAGGGGGTGCTGGAAATGGGGAACAGTTTGGTACAGGCAACGGTGAATCAGGTCAGAATATCCATTATCAAGGGTGATATTACCCGGCAGGCGACCGATGCTATCGTCAATGCGGCCAATTCCAGCCTGATGGGCGGGGGTGGCGTGGATGGGGCCATCCACCGCGCCGGTGGCCCGGCCATTCTGGAGGAATGCAAACAAATTGTGTCGCGGCAGGGGCGTCTCCCCACGGGCAAGGCAGTGATAACCACCGGCGGCAAGCTGCCGGCAAAGCATGTTATCCACACCGTTGGCCCGGTCTGGCATGGTGAGGGCAAGGGCGAGGCTAAGCTTCTGGAAAGCGCCTATCGGGAAAGCCTGAGACTTGTCGCTGAGAATGATTTAGCCAGTGTCTCCTTTCCCTCAATCAGCACCGGGGCTTATGGGTATCCGGTAGAACAGGCTGCCGGTGTTGCTCTCAGTACCGTGATAGCATTTTTACACGAAAAGATTACATCGATTAAAGAAGTGGTCTTTGTGCTCTTTGATACGAGGACCTACGAGACATATGCGGCAGCCCTCCATGAGGTAGCGGACGAATAGGGGAGAGGGGAATTGGCTGGCCACACTCATAATCCGTTATCGGTAGGCCGTAAGCTGAAATACGGCATTCTACTGACCGGCATTATTCTAGCCGTTGAGCTGGTCGGTGGTTTTCTGTCCCACA
>DASRZK010000171.1:0-4310 GCA_035686505.1 Dehalococcoidales bacterium
TCAATGAAATGAGCACTGGTGCCCAGAGTGACATCGAGCAGGCTACCAAAATCGCCCGGGCGATGGTCACCAGCTTTGGTATGAGTGATAAGCTGGGCCCACGTACTTTTGGGCACAAAGAAGAGATGATCTTCCTCGGCCGTGAGATTTCAGAGCAGAGGGATTACAGCGATAAAATCGCCGAGCTCATTGATGAAGAGGTCCATAGCCTTATCGAGGAAGCTCACGAAACAGCGCAACAGATTCTGACCAAATATAGAGACCGGTTAGTGTCGATTACGGAACAGCTCATGGCTAAAGAGACGCTGGAAGGGGAGGCCCTGGAGGCTGTTCTGGGTGAGACGGCGCCAAAACCATCAAAAAAGGATAAAGTGGAACTTAAACCGGTTCCGGTCGAGCCAGTTGGTGAAGCTGAGCGGGCGCCCAAACCCGATAAGCCTCACATGGTACCCCGTCTTGTCCCGAAACAGTCACCGGCGGCGCCTGATTAAAACCCGTGAAAGACGATTGAGAGGGGGCATAGCCCCCTCTTTTTTGTTGGGCTATAATCAGCAGTAGAAAGAAACTGAAGATATAATTTCAACAGGGAACAATAATGATTAAAGTCTTTGATAAACCGATTTCACCGGAGTCCGTGGTAAATGAGGTCAAGGCAAACAGCAGTGGATGTGCCGTCACCTATGTAGGCTTGATTCGTGACCATTCCCGTGGCAAGCAGGTTCAATCCGTAACCTATGAGGATATCTACGGGAAAGCGGAGCAAAGACTGCGTGAAATCGCTGACGAAATCAAGCGTAGGTGGCCGGTTGATAACGTAGCCATTTACCACCGGGTCGGCAGGTTAAATGTCGGTGATATCAATCTGGTCGTTGCCATCGCCGCCGCACACCGCACCGAGGGGTTTGCTGCCTGCCAGTATGCCATTGACCAGTTCAAGCAGGGAATGCCAACAAGCAAGAAAGAAACCTATCTGGATGGTAGCGTATGGGTTGAGGAGTGAATGTAACCAGCTCTTATCTTTTACGGGCCACGACGTACTCGGCCAGTTGCAGCAAGGCATCGCGACTGCTATTGGCGGGGAGCTGGTTGATATTCTGGCAGGCCTGGGTGCAGTATTCAGAAGCCACGGCGTAGCACTCGTCCACTATCGGTGAATTTCGAATCAGCTCTATCGCCTCTTTGATGTTACCCTGGTCGTTTCTGTTAGCAAAGAGCCGTTTCACCGGGTTGTCTTCGGGATAACGTTCCAGCAGCAGCATTGCCGGCAGGGTAAGAGTTCCCTGCGCTAAATCCGAGCCCACCGGTTTGCCCAGTTCTTCCTCGGTGCCGATAAAATCAAGAATATCGTCCACGACCTGGAAGGCGATGCCCAGGTAATGCCCGTAATCTCTGAGTATTTTAACTGATTTCTCCGGTGCTCCGCTCAGAATGGCTCCTGACTCGGTGGCCAGGGAGAAGAGGGAAGCGGTTTTACCGAATATCTTCTTAAAATACTGTTCCCGTGTTTGTTGCAGGTTGTGAGCGCTGAAGAACTGGTTCAGTTCACCGCTGGAGATGGTGGCCAGGGTCTGCGAGAAGAGCTTGATGACCCTCGGGTTCTGCGTGTCCGAGACAAATTCGCCGGCTTTGGCGAAAAGGTAATCGCCGAGGAGTATTGCCGGCTCCTCTCCCCAGAGCTTGAAGATGGTAGCCCGGCCGCGCCGCGCCATTGACTTGTCAATGGCGTCATCATGAATGAGGGTGGCCGTGTGCATGAGCTCAACGGACACGGCCATGGGCATCAGATATTTCAGATTATACTGGTAAAACTTGCCTGACAGCAGTGTCAGGGCCGGCCTGATACCTTTCCCGCCGCTACCCACCACGTATTCCAGTTGCTCGGAAAGCCATGGGAAATCAACTTTGATAATCGACCGGAGGGATTCTTTTACCTGCGAGAGGTCGTCCTTTATGGACCGGTATATTCCGTTGAGTTCCACAAGCCTCCTTTCTCATCTATAATGGTGGCTGGCCGAGTTTCCTGGTCTCCTCCTCCACCAGACTGTCATAAAGTTTGGAGAACAGGGGTTGTGGCGGCAGCAATTTTTGTCCCGGTGGCAATTCCTGCCAGTTCCAGCCGTAATCTTCAATGCTTCCCGTAAAACCCAGGTATTCGTGCAGCCTCTGTGAGCTGAAGGGCAGGAAGGGATAGAGCACCGTTTTCAGGCTGGTAATCACGTTTAAAGCTACGTACAGCGACGTTGCTGCTGCCTGACGGTCCTCTTTGATTTTTTTCCAGGGAGATTTATTATCCAGGTAGCGGTTGGCCTCCTGTGCCAGTGCCATTATCGTTCTGATGGCTTCGCGGAAGTGGCAGCCATGGAGCAGTCCGTCTACCGACTCCAGAGTATTCCTGGCTCCAGCGAGAATCTGGCTATCCCGGGTATCATACTCGCCGGGTTCCGGCACGCTGCCCTCGAAGTTACGGTAAACAAAGGTAAGTACTCTATGTACCAGGTTGCCGTATGTAGCCACCAGCTCGTCGTTGTTGCGGCGCACAAACTCACGCCAGGAGAAATTGGTATCAGAGGTCTCCGGCATATTGATGGAGAGGAGGTATCGCAGCGGGTCGGGGTCATAGCGGTCGAGATAGTCAAGCAGCCAGACGGCCCAGTTCTGGCTGGTGGAGAGCTTTCTGCCTTCAATGGTCAGGAACTCATTCGCCGGGACATCATAAGGCAGGTTCAGGTTGTCCCCGTAGCCCATCAGCATGGCCGGCCAGATGAGGGTATGGAAGGGGATGTTGTCCTTGCCGATGAAATAGTAGCTCTTGGCCTTGCTGTTCTGCCAGAAATCGCGCCATTTTTCTCCATCGCCGCTTATAGAAGCCCATTCCTTGGCGGCAGACAGGTAGCCGATGACGGCCTCAAACCAGACATATATCCGTTTATCTTCAAAGCCTTCCAGAGGCACAGCCACCCCCCATTCTATATCACGGGTGATGGCCCGGTCTTTCAGCCCTTCCTCAAGGTAACGCTGGGAGAAGTTCAGCACGTTCGGTCGCCAGTGTGTCTGCTGCTTCACCCAGTCCAGCAGGCGGTCATTAAATTCGGACAGCTTCAGGAAGAAATGTTCGGTATCCCGGAAAACGGGCGTGGTGCCGCAGATACGACAGCGTGGAGCGACGAGCTCGGCAGGGCTCAAGGGTTTGCCGCATGCCTCGCACTGGTCGCCGCGTGCAGCGGGAGAGCTGCAGAACGGGCAGGTCCCCTCGACGTAGCGGTCAGCGAGGAAGCGCTGGCACTTGGGACAGTATGGCTGCGATAGCGTATCCTTGAAAATGTACCCGCGTTCCAGCAGGGTAAGGAAGATATCCTGGGTAACTCTGGCGTGGTTTTCCGTGCCGGTGGTGGTGAACAGGTCAAACGAGATACCTAGCCTCTGCCAGGACTCAAGGAACTGCCGGTGGTACCGGGCGGCAATTTCGCTCGGTTTTTTTCCTTCCTGCTCGGCCTTGATGGTGATGGGTGTGCCGTGCTGGTCTGAGCCCGAAACCATCAGCACCTCATTGCCTTTGGTGCGGTGATAGCGGGCAAATATATCCGGTGGCAGATAGGCACCGGCAATCTGCCCCAGGTGGAGCGAACCGTTCGCGTATGGCCAGGCAACGGCAATGAAGATTTTCTCGCTCATCAGGCGACCTCAATCATGTTCTGGAATTCCGGATTCAAGGAAGGTCAGTATCTGTTCCCCTTTTTCCGTTTTATACTGGGCGTAACCCTTTTTCAGGCAGCAATCAACGCAGTACCGTCTCGTCTCCCCTTCCTCGTCTTCGATGCCGTCCCTTTCATCGACGACAAGGTACCGCTCGGGATAGGGGATGCTGCGCTGACACTCGTCACACTTTACTTCTCCCAATGAAATGCACCCTCTACGCATGGCTCAACTCCTCTCCAGACTGCGACATGTATTCCGGTTCATCCGAGACCTTGTTCATTTCAAGCCAGGTCCGGTATAACTCACGGCGGGAAAGGCCGGTCTCCCCGGCTACACTGGCGATAGCTTCCTTTGCTTTGACACCATTTTGATACATATTACGCAGCCGTTTCTCAATACTTTTATTCGATTTCTGGGTTTTTTCTTCTCTTTTACCTTCAATAACCAGGGTAAATTCGCCTCTGGGCTCGGTGAAGCGGTCGATAGCCTGGCTTATAGTCCCCCGGAAAACTTCTTCATGAAGTTTGGTGAGCTCGCGGCAGACCGCGAGCCGCCTGTCGCCAAGAACCAGTTGCAGGTCGCTGAGTGCCTGCTGCAGCCGGTGCGGCGCTTCC
>DASRZK010000172.1:0-2021 GCA_035686505.1 Dehalococcoidales bacterium
TGCCACCGGGTTTGACCCTATGACGATAGCCACCGATTGCGCCGACCGCATCGCCGCTCCTGAGATTGAGCGTGTTGACGTGGCGCCGCCGGGATTCATCAATTTCACCCTGAGTGCCGAATGGCTGGCCGGACAGGTAAATTCAATTCTGGAGGCCGGCGAAGCGTATGGCAATATTGAGTTCGGCCATGATAAGCGGGTGCAAATCGAGTTTGTCAGCGTGAACCCCACCGGACCGCTTCACGTCGGGCACGGACGCGGGGCGATTCTGGGCAGCACGCTGTCCAACGCCCTCACTGCTGCCGGCTATCAGGTGGAAAAGGAATATTACATCAATGACGCCGGCAACCAGATTGATGCCTTCTATCGCTCGCTTTACGCCCGCTACCAGCAGTGCCTGGGTAATGAGGCCCAGATGCCCGAAGATGGCTACTTCGGCCAGTACATGGTTGAGCTGGCCAGAGAAATAGCAGACCAGAAGGGCGATAAATTCCGCAACCTTCCCGAGGCAGAGGCAATCAAGCAGATGGGACAGGCCGGTCTGGAAAAGATAATCGGCCAGATAACGACCGACCTTGAACTTATGGGCGTTACCTTTGACGTCTGGTTCAATGAAAGCAGCCTTTATAAAAATGGACAGTATGACGATGTTATGTCGCTCCTGAAGCAGGGAGGCCACATCAGCGAGAAGGAAGGGGCTACCTGGTTTGTCTCCACGGCACTGGGTGAGGATAAAGACAACGTGGTGATACGCAGCGACGGCTCACCCACCTATTTCGCCACCGACATCGCCTACCATTACGATAAGTTCCTGAAACGCAAATTTGACACCGTGATAAATATCTGGGGCGCTGACCACATGGGGCACGTCTCACGGATGAAAGCCGGGGTTGGCGCGCTGGGTATTGACCCGGAGCAGTTCAAGGTCATTATCTCCCAGATGGTGACGTTGCGCCGTGGCGGGGAGATAGTGCGCATCTCAAAACGCAGCGGCGATATGGTTACCTTGAGCGAACTCATCGATGAGGTGGGCGCCGATGTCTGCCGCTTTTTCTTCTTGTCCCGCTCCGCCGATAGCCAGATGGACTTTGACCTGGAACTGGCTAAAAAGCAGTCGGCGGATAACCCGGTCTACTATGTCCAGTACGCCCATGCCCGCATTGCCAGCATCCTGCGCCTGGCGCAGGAAAAAGGCATTGACTACCGCAAGGGGGATGTTTCACTTCTGACCACGGAGCCCGAGCTCACCCTCATCCGCAAGATGCTCCTTCTGCCCGAACTCGTGGAAACAATCGCCACCACTCTGGAGCCCCACCACCTCACCTATTACGCCCAGGACCTGGCCACCGTTTTCCACAGCTTCTACATGCAGTGCCGGGTGGTTTCAAAAGACGAGGCGCTAACCAGAGCGCGACTCAAACTGGTGGAGACAGCCAAGACCGTGCTCAGCCGCACATTGCACCTCATGGGGATGACCGCACCGGAGCGGATGTAGTTTAGATTAACCGCACAATCAGCCTGCCCAGGAGCGGCCCGACAAAACGGCGCATAAAGGGCAAAAAGAGCGGGGAAAATTTTCTGGTAAGTTCTCTCTTATAATCATCAAGGTAGTCGGCAAACGTTTTACGCTGATACTGCAGTAGTAACTGAGAAGTACCGGTATCATACCAGTCCAGATAATAGGGCTCCCTGGTAAATTTGTCAGCCGGGGGCATTGGCAATCCCAGAACCCGCAGAATGGCACTTATCATATCTTCATAATACATTTGCTGACCGGAACCACCGCTTATCACGAGCGTTTTACCTTTCACAAGGTCGAAATTTCTAACCGCATTGAGTATCGCCAGGGCAGTATCATCGAGGTGGCAGAACTCAATTCGATTTTTCAGCGGAACGGTGAGCATGCGCTTCATGTCGCTCACGGTGAAGATGAGATACATGGTCACCGTAAGGCGCAATATGACGCAGTCTATCCCCGCCTCCTTAATCAGGTTCTCGGCCTGAAGCTTGGTCTCGGCATA
>DASRZK010000173.1:0-3193 GCA_035686505.1 Dehalococcoidales bacterium
GCCCATGTGGCTCGAAAGCTGCGTATGCGCCTCACTGAAACTTATGGCTCAACCCTGGAAGTATCGGGCGCCGTTTACCATAGTTTCCCCCGACCTGATGCCCTGGTGGACGCTGGCCTGGCCGGCCTGCGTGCTCTGGGATTCAGCACCCGGAAATCGGAATACATTATTGATATATCCAGAAAGGTGACTTCAGGCCAGCTTGACCTTGAAAGTCTGCATGCGTTTACTGATGAAGAAGCAATTCATACTTTAACTGGCCTTCGCGGCGTTGGCCTGTGGACGGCTCAGTGGCTGCTTATTCGTGCCCTGGGGCGTGACGATGGCTTCCCGCACGATGACCTGGCGCTATGCCGCGTTCTTGGGCAGTTGCTGAACAAAGGCAAACCATTCCAGCCAGAGGAAGCACGCGGATATTCTTCTCGATGGTCGCCCTACCGCAGCTACGTCACTGCTTACCTGTTTGCTGCCATGCGGTCGGGATACGCTTTTCCTTCGGTGTAACTTAAAGAACATATTCAGGGCAGGGAAAATGTTATCTCCTCGCTGGTAATGAATTCCAGCAGTGCTGGACGCCCTTCCTCCCTATTGACCCGGATAGCGCGCTGGAAGGCCGGCACGATTTCGGAGGGCTTTTCCACTCTCTCACCATAGCCGCCCATGGCACTTCCCATATCGGCATAGTTGCCCCCGAGGTCTCGAGAGCCGTAGAGTTCGTGGGAAATATCCATATGGCCTATCTCAATCGCCATGGTAAAGTTATTCAGCACGACGGTGATAATGGGTATCTTGTTTCGCACCGCGGTTTCGAAGTCGGTCCCCACCATACCGAAGGCGGCATCGCCCATAAAGTTGATGGCCACCTTTTCCGGCTTCGCCAGCTTGGCACCCATGATAAGGCCCAGCCCGGTACCCAGTCCATGAGACTTTCCCCAGCCGAGATAACTGCGCGGAGTTGTTGCCGGATAGAAAGGCACCAGCTGGTCGCGCGGACTCCCGGCATCATGGGTGACGATGCCATCTTTCGGGTCAAGAGTATGCATTAAATCCCAGATAACGCGGTAGGCGTTTATCGGCACTTCATCTGAAGTGAGCTTGGTCAGCCATCCTTTCAGCCACTCTTCTTTTACCTTTTTTATTTCGTGAGCAACGTCACCGTTGCCCCTTCGCCCTTGCTTGCCCAGACGCTCTTTAATAACCTCGATGAACTGGCGCAGCACCAGCCTGGCATCCCCGACGATGGGGTAGTCAGCGAAGTAGTTTTTGTTGATGTCATCAGCATCGGCGGTGGCGTGAATAAGCACTTTTCCGGGGGGTATGATAGTGGACATACCATGGCGGGAAAAGCTGCAACCGATGCCAAAGATGACGTCGGCCTTATTTAGAAAATGCTGCACCGCCCCGGTCACGGTACGGGCAGCTGTGCCCAGCGAGAGGGGGTGGTTTTCTGGAAAGGCACTCTTTCCCAGCAGGGTGGTCATCACCGGCACCTGCAGTAACTCGGCGAGCTCGATGAGCTCGGCCCATGCTTCGGCGTAGAGCACTCCCTGCCCGGCATGGATGACTGGACAGCGTGCCTCCAGCAGCACTTTGGCGACTTTATCTATGTCCCGAGGGTCTCCGGCAGCCCGAGATGATATGATGGGGCGATAATCGAAAGGCCCTATTTCCTGGGTGGCAATATCGAAAGGTATTTCCAGCATTACGGGACCCGGTTTACCTATGCGAAGCATGGATATGGCACGCCGCATGGCATCCGGCACCTGTTCCGGCAGATTGATTCGCTCCACCCACTTGGTTACTGACTCGTAGCTGCGTACCGAGCTGAAATACGGCCTGATGCTGGAGCGGTCGCTGCGATGGCCCAAGGGAAGCAAAAGAACCGGCACTGAATCGGAATAAGTGGTGGCAACCCCAGAGAATGCGTTCTCGGCACCTGGTCCTTGCTGCATGGCGAAGACACCGAGGCGTTTGCCATTGGTGACACGGCTGTACCCATCAGCGATGCCCACGCCAACCCGTTCTTGACGGCAGACGACGGGTCGTAACCCGGCCTGGGCGGCGGCATCTATGATGACGGTAGTGGGAAAACAGCTGAGAAACTCTGCTCCCTCTCGTTTGAGAATTTCTGCGATGGCATCATTAACCTTCACGATAAAAACCTCCATGGTAAACATTAAGAAACGTCCCTGGGTGGCGGGATTCGAGCCCACGACTATTTTGACTGGAAGGCGATGGTTCTATCCCGCTGAGCGGCAGGGGCGTTTTATCATCGCTCAAATGTAGCATGAAATGGAAAAAGAGGTCAAGGATTATGTATTGACTGAGTTAGCGTATATCAACCGCAGCCCGTGAAGCATAAATTCATTTTTGGCTTCCAAGTACTTCACTGGTTAGGAGGCCGATTTGGGCAAAGTTATCCGTTACCGTTGCGCCCGCAGCGGCCAGGGCTTCTATCTTCTTCGAAGCTTTGCTGGCAGAGCCGGTGATAATAGCTCCGGCGTGTCCCATTCTTTTGCCAGGCGGTGCCGAGCTTCCAGCTACGTAAGCAATCACCGGCTTGGTCATCCGCTTATGGATGAATTCCGCGGCTTCCTGTTCAGAGGTGCCGCCTATCTCGCCTATGAGCACCACCGCCTTTGTTTCCGGGTCTTCCTGGAAAAGTTTCAGTATGTCCACGAAATTGCTGCCTGGCAAAGGGTCGCCACCCAACCCCACGCACGTGGACTGCCCCAGACCTTGTTCTGTCAGCTGGGCTACCACTTCATAGGTTAACGTTCCGCTGCGCGATACTACTCCCACGTTTCCCGGTTTATGGATGTAACCTGGCATGATTCCCATTTTGCATTTCCCGGGCGGGGAGATTATGCCGGGGCAATTAGGGCCTATCAGCGTAGTGCCCGTGCTACGGAGGTGATGCTGAAGTTTAAGTTCATCTAGCGCCGGGATATATTCGGTAATGCAGACCACCAGCCTGATACCCGCATCGGCAGCCTCTACAATAGCGTCGAAGGCAAAAGAGGCGGGAACAAAGATTAAGCTGGCATTAGCCCCGCTTTCTTCCTTTGCCTGTGCCACGCTGTTGAAAACGGGTATCGTTTCCTCCCACCTGAGCCCCCCTTTTCCAGGCGTTACACCCGCCACTACATTGGTGCCAAACTCAATGCACCTTTGAGTGTGAAAGGTGGCCTCT
>DASRZK010000174.1:0-2458 GCA_035686505.1 Dehalococcoidales bacterium
TGATACCTACCTCGGCCCGGAGATGAAGTCCACCGGCGAGGTGATGGGCATCGATGTCAACTTTAACGCTGCCCTGGCCAAGGCACTGCTAGCCATGGGCATGATGCTGCCGCCACAGGGCACCATATTGCTCAGCATCGCCGACCGGGACAAACCGGAAGCGCTGCCCGCCATCAGAAAGCTGGCCGAGCTTGGATACATACTCTACGCCACCGAGGGCACCGCTGCCATGATTGAGGCCGCCGGGCTCCCCGTAACCAGGATAACCAAAAAACTGAGCGAGGGGCACCCCAACGTGGTTGACGTCATCAGAGACGGCACCGTAAAAGGCGTGGTCAATACCATAACCGGCGGAGATGCCTCTCTGCGCGACGGCTTCTACATCCGGCGGGCCGCCGTCGAAAAACAGGTCCCGTGCTTCACTTCGCTTGATACCGTCCGGGCGGTGGTGGAGGCACTGTCCAGTCCCAACCAGACATACCTTGTGCAGCCCCTCCCCGAATACCGCAGAAAGGATAGCTGAATGAAGTTAATCGATGCGGGAATAATTGATAACCATCAGATCCTGCCTGGCCACAGGCATGTTCAGGCACGGGGCATACTGGGCAGCTGGCTCATCTGGCTGCATTGCCCGGATATCGCCCGGGAGTCGAAGCCGGGGCAGTTCGTCATGGTGCGCTGTGGCCCGGAAACCACCCTGCCCCGCCCATTCAGCGTTCACCAGATAAATGACGACCGTATAGCCCTTTTCTACGCCGTGCGGGAAGGCGGACGGGGTACCGGCTGGCTCGCCGAACATAAAATCGGCGCATCAGTCTCAATATTCGGGCCGCTGGGCAACGGTTTTTCTCTTGACCCAAAATCGCAGAATTTGCTGCTGGTGGCCGGCGGCGTTGGCATTGCTCCGCTGTATTTTCTCGCCCAGCACGCCATTAGAAACAGTTGCAGGGTAACGCTGCTCTACGGCACGGTGGATGGAAACCGTTATCCCGTTTCCCCGGAAATAGAAGCGGTGGCGGCCACTGAGGACGGCTCGGCGGGGGAAAAGGGATTGGTGATTGACCTTTTACCCCGCTTTGCGGAAAGGGCCGACCAGGTCTTTGCCTGCGGGCCGATGCCCATGTACCGCGATATGTTTAACCGCCAAGAAGAGCTGAAGCTTAAAGGCAGGCCAGTGCAGGTATCGCTGGAGGTGCGGATGGGCTGCGGGGTTGGCGTCTGCTACGGCTGCACCGTGAAAACAAAAAGTGGCTTGAAGCAGGTCTGCAAAGAAGGGCCGATATTTAAGCTGGACGAGGTTCTATGGGACGGGCTTAACCTCTGACACTGAATTTTAGTAACAACCCTGATTTCCTCAAATTAAAAAGAGCGCCAGCAACCGCATTTCTATCAGCGGTCACCAGCGCCCGATTTCATTACCAAGCGTGTTCCGCTAAATTTACGTGAATTTGCCCATCAAGATGAGCATTAATATTGTCAGCCCCAGCGCACCTAATACAATACCGAGATAACCTATACTTTTCATCATCACACCCTTAAGCCAATATGCTGTTTTCAGAGGTTTCTTCAGGTCAGGTATACTAATTATATTCATTTCATCGCTGAAGTCAATACTAAAATATATTTTCTCAGCACGCCTTACTTCCTTTATAATTTTGCTCAGGAGGTATGCCATGGTCATCACTAAGAACATCAGCCTGCAAACAAAGGGTGAGTGCGACATCGTCGACATAACGTCGCAGGTGCAGCAGCAACTATCGGAAACAGGGATAAAGGACGGCACGGTTACGGTATTCATCACCGGCTCAACGGCGGGGGTAACCACCATTGAAAATGAACCCGGCCTCATCGTCGACTTCAAGGCCATGTGGGAGCGGGTTATCCCGAAAAACATTGAATACCGGCATGACCGCGCCTGGGGTGAGGGCAATGGCTATTCCCACGTCCGGGCCTCGCTGCTGGGAGCTTCGCTGGTGGTCCCTTTCCACAATAAGAGACTGGCCCTGGGAACATGGCAACAAATAGTGGTGGTGGATTTTGACAACCGGCCGAGGTCAAGACAGGTTTTACTGCAGGTTATGGGAGAATAATAAGTGGTCTATTTGCTCTTCGGTTTCTTCTCGGCCTTCGGTTTCTTCTCCGCCTTCTCTTCCGCCCCCTCTACCTCAGCCACCTCTTCCTCAATAACTTCGGCTGCTGAAGCTTTAGCCTGAGTCTGGTTGAGCTTCTTCATCAACCGCGACTTGCGCCGGGCGGCATTGTTGGGATGGATAATCTTCTTCTCCGCCGCCCTGTCCAAGGCACTTATCGACTCCGCGACCGCTACCTGAGCCGATTCCATCTCGCCGGAAAAGATAAGCCTCTCCGCCCTGGTGATGAAAGTTTTCGCCCGGCTGCCAACCGCGCGATTTCTCAACTGTCGCTTTTCCGAGTTCCGCGCCTGCTTTTGCGCCTGTTT
>DASRZK010000175.1:0-2807 GCA_035686505.1 Dehalococcoidales bacterium
TCGGTGGCAAGGTAAAGCTGAAGCTGATTACCCCGGCGAGTTCACCTTTAAAACCCGTAACTGCGACCCCCATCGCCATCAGGACAATAGCGGCGGGAGCGTACCGGCTGTTACGTAGCAGGACAACAACGACGATGGAAACGACCCCCAGAATCCAGCCGGTGGAGACCATCTTGAATCCCTCAACGGCCAGCATTATACCCAGCGCTACCTGAATACCCCTCACCACGCTTCTGGGGGTAACGGCGGCTATCTTTTTGACCAGCCCGGTGAAAGAGAGAACCAGCCAGATGACACCGGTGCCGAAGCCCGTCGCGTAGACCATGGAGGGAGACCATCGCTGCGCAATAGCCGTGGCCGCCAGCACCTTCATCGGCTCTATGGGCATGGGCAGTCGATAAACGATGCCGGTGATGATATTCGCCAGCCCCATCATCACCAGGAGCCCGGCAGGGTTCAGGCCATTAACGGCAAAATAGCCGATGGCCAGAGGGAAAAGGGTGCCGAAATCACCCATTGAGCCGGCCGTCTCGCGCAGGTTAAACTCAAAGTCTTTAATGCGCATACCACAATAATATACTACTTTTATACATACTATCGGCAAAAAAGTGCGGATAATTTATGTCGGTTTATCTCTTTAAACTGAACAAATAGTTACAATTTAAAGACCTGTACCGCCTTCAGTGCACAGGCGCGGGCGCAATCGCCGCAGCCCTGGCAGGTTGAGGGGTGGAACATGGGGTTGGTATTGGGGGCTTCCTGTTTGATAAGACGGTGCGGGCAGGCGGCTGCCGCGAGGCAGACTCCCTGCTGACACTTTTCCGGCTGGCACTTGTCAAAGACTACCATGGCCGTCTTACTCGGCATCTTCGGCTATTTCTGTCTCCTTTTTCAGTCTCTCCAGTTCTTCCTCAAGGTCCTCACGCTGCTGCCACATGTGCAGTGGCACCGAGTGGGCTGGCCAGCGCGCCAGCAAATCGGCCAATTTCTCTTCTAGCTCCCTCATACGGTCAATAGCCGTTTTTCCGGGCGCAGGTTCTTCTCTGGAGATAATGGCCTTTATTCTGCGCTCAAGGACACTTCTCGGCAGGAGGATGCGATGCTGGCATTGTAAACATTTTATGCCGATGTCGGCACCGAGCCTCACCACCTGCAACTCATAACTGCCGCAGGGGTGTTTTTTCTTCAAACGGACAGTATCGCCGATTTTGATGTCCAGGGCTCTGAATCAAGACTGGAAGTATGAATCAGGAGATGGTTTCTTTAACGCGGTAGTTAATCTGCTCTCTCAGGTTAATGGCCGCCTGGCGTGCCGCATTGGCAAAATCCTCTCCCTTTGAGGCATAGAGAACCTGCCTTGAGGAGTTGATGATTGCCTTCTCGCCGTGGCGGTCAACCCCGTAGCGGACGGTAAGCTCCAGGTCTCCCCCCTGCGCACCGATGCCCGGAATTAAAAGCGGCATATCAGGGTGCTGCTGGCGGATGATTTTCAGTTCTTCGGGGTAGGTGGCACCTACCACCAGGCCGATATTGCCGCTAACGTTCCATTCCCCTGCTTTTAGGGCAACAACCTGAAACAGGGGAAGATATTTGTTATCTCCTATTTCGGTATTGAGCGCCTGAAAGTCAATGGCGCTGGCATTTGAGGTGCGGCAGAGAATGAAGATACCGCGGTCCTGGTAGTCCAGGAACGGCGCTATGGAATCATAGCCGAGGTAGGGGCTTACCGTGGTGGCATCAAAGTCAAAGTAAGTGAAAATGGCTCGGGCATAAGCTTTGGCCGTGTTGCCAATGTCGCCGCGCTTGGCATCACCGATAACTGGAATATCATCGGGAATGAAGTTTCTCGTCTGTTTCAGGATGCTCGGTCCGTCGTCACCCAGCGCTTCGTAGAAAGCGAAATTCAGCTTGTAGGCACAGACCTGGTCGGAGGTGGCCTCAATGATAGCCCGGTTAAACTCAATAACACTGACGTTGTCGGGCATTCTCTCCTGGTCAGGGTCGAGGCCAATGCAAAGAAGGCTCTGGTTCTTTCTCGTAGCTCCGGTCAGCTTTTCCATGAACATCATCTGGTCCCTCGCAGATAAAAGCGGGTAGAAGCGGCCAGTGGAAGGCACGCCAACTTACCAGTATTATCGGGCAAGCTCGTGATGAGGTGTTTGGGCCTCTGCGGGGAGCATATTGCCGAGAATTTTCTGGAGCGCCATAGTGTGACTGCAGAGTCCCCAGTTAGAGAAGAAAGGGCAGGTGCAATGCCACTGGCCATCTTGATAGCTGGTGCTATAATTGTCGTTCTCGCCACGGAATTTTACGGCCAGTTCGTTGAAGGTTACGCGGTCGGTTTCCTGAGCATATCGATTCGCCTTTTCAATCTTTCCAATCAAGCTGGACTGCATATGCCTTCCCTCCTTAATGTAAGAAGCACTGTCCTAATCCGGCACAGCGCTTCATTTACATATTACCAAGCCTCTAGCTATTAGATTCATCTTGATGTTACCATCATTTTTATCAATTAATTAAATTTTAACTCTTTTTCGGCGGTAAGTCTAGGGGGATCCCGTGAATTTTCCACAGACTGTTATTTGCCTCTGTTGAGCCTAATGCGGTAAAATATGATGTAAAAAAAGCGTGAGGTGAAGCGTGCCCATATACGAGTACGAGTGCGGCGAGTGCCAGTTCCATTTCGAGAGGAAGCAGAGCTTTGACGAGGAACCGGTGGCAATGTGCCCGCAGTGTCAGGGAAAAGCTCGCCGCGTGATCCATTCGACTCCGGTCATCTTTAAAGGCAGCGGCTTTTATATTACCGA
>DASRZK010000176.1:0-4209 GCA_035686505.1 Dehalococcoidales bacterium
GCCGTTCATGCAGGTGGCCTTCAGGACGGTACCACTGACGGTAGAGAAATGGGGTATCGCGCTCCTCGCCGGAGGCTCCCTGTTTGTCATCGAGGAAACCAGAAAAGCGCTGTTCCCTAGGCTCTTCAGTCTGGGCAAATGGCAACCACTTAAAAAAGACTGACGTGCTGATTTTTTTGAGGTTGCTGACCGATTTCGAGTCGTTTCGCCGTTAATGGGCGGGGATTTTAATCCACCAGGATTCTTCCCTCTTTGACGAGCTTTTGAAAACAGGCCCTTAACTGACTGGCTGAATCCTCCGGCAGGGCAGTGCTGATGTAAATTCCGGAACCCATCTCAAAGCCGGCGATGGTCGTCAGCCGGGGAACAATACGGATATGCCAGTGATAGTAAGGGTCTTCCTCGTCCTCGGTGAGAGTACTGTCAACCATCAGGTTGAAAGCCGGATTGTCCAGCGACTCGTGCAGGCAGAGAAGAACGTTCTTCAGCGCTCGGGCCAGCTGGTTCATATACGTATCGGGAAAGATGCCAAAGGAAGCGCAGTGCTCTTTGGGCATTATCCAAGTCTCGAAGGCGGCATGTGAGGCATAGGGATGGAAGACGATAAACTCCTCGGTCTTGACCACAATTCTCTCGTCCTTATCCAGTTCCCCAGCCAGTAAATCGCAGTACAGGCATCTGCCCCTATCAATATAATATTCGTGGGCGATATCAAACTGACGGTGATAAGAAGGCGCCACAATGGGCGTGGCCACTATTTGCGAGTGCGGATGTACCAGCGAGGTGCCCGATGCCCAGCCATGATTCTTGAAGATGGTTATAAACTTCAGGTACTTTTCCTTTTTCAGCGCGTTATACCGCTCCTGGTAGGCGATAAGCACCTTCCCCACCTGTTCGTAGCTCATCAACGCCATGGGCGTATTGTGCGACGGCGTCTCGATAATGACCTCATGCGCCCCGATGCCGTCCATTTTGCGGAAAAGGCGCGCTTCCTCCACGATATCACCGTTTTCACCCGGCGTGAGCGCGGCAAACCGGTTGGGCACCACCCTCACTTCCCAGGGGGCGCCCTGGTCTGATACGGGCATCCGGAAAACTTCCGGAGGCGTCAGTTCTTCATTACCGGGACAGAAGGGGCAGGAGGAATCCCAGCTTGGCAATTCGTCGGCCGGCCTGATGCGGTGCTTGGGCTGGGGGCGCTTTGCCCTCTCCGGCGCCAGTATCACCCAGGATTTGGTGGTGGGATCCTGTCTCAGTTCTGACATTTTCCCTTTTAATCCCTTCCCAGAATATCCAGGTTGCTTCCAGATAATGATTTTATTCTTTGCGGGAAGCTCGATGCCGTTTCGCGTTTATCGTTTCACCACTCAGGACAATAGAGCTACGGAAATCCTTCTCGGTAACATTACAGGCAATGGCGCAGTTGCGACCTATCTTCACCCCCTCCGGGATTCTAGACCCCTTACCAACCACGGTGAGGCCTGTGTTAAGGATGAGCGGTTCCTCACGATTAACCTGGAAATCATTCCCGGTCCCCACGTGACTTCCCGCCTCAATGACAACCTGTTTATCGAGGATGGAATAATCAATAACGCTTTCCCGGCCAATCACCGTATCATTCATAATCACCGAGTTTTTGACCACAACATTGGCCGCCACTCTGACTCCCGGAGAAAGAACTGAGTTTTCCACTCGCCCCTCAATGATACAGCCATGCGATATCATGCTGTTGACAACGTCACCGCGGCGGGAAATAACCGCCGGAGACCTGGGCTCATCTTCCTTGGTACGAATCGGCCAGTCAGCACTGAAACTGATGGACGGTGGCGAGTCAAGCAATCGCATATTGGCTTCCCAGTAGCTGCGGATGGTACCAACATCCTGCCAGTAGCCTTCGAAGTTATAGGCGAAAAGTCGGCAGTTGCCGACAATCTGCGGAAAGATATTCCGGCCAAAATCGTGTTTGGAAGAACGGCGCTGGGCATCATCTTCCAGAAACTGCTGCAGCAACTCCCTCTGGAACACGTACACGCCCATGGAAACGAGGTCGCTCTTCGGCTCTTTTACCTTTTCCTGGAAGCCGATAATTTGCTGGTTCTCATCAACGGTTACCGTGCCGAAATGTATCAGCTCGTTTCTCGGCAGGCGGGTGATCGCGAGGGTCGCATCCGCCTGGTTCTTGCGATGAAAATCGACCATATCGTTGTAGTCCATCTTGTAGACATGGTCCCCGCTCAGTATCACCACCAGTTCCGCTTCCTGCTCTTGAATGTACTGCAGGTTCTGATAGACAGCGTCCGCTGTACCTTTATACCAGTCCCGGCCTTCTTCACGTGCCAGGTAGGGGTGCAGGAGCTGTATTCTGCCATCGGGGCGGGCAAATCCCCACGGCATACCGATACCAATATGGTCCGTCAGCGAGCGCGGCTGATATTGGGTAAGTGTAGCCACATTGTATATGCCGGAATTGACGCAGTTGCTGAGGGTGAAGTCTATAATCCGGTATTTACCGGCAAAAGGAATCGCCGGTTTTGTCCTCTCCACCGCCAGAATTCCCAACCGCTCTCCCGTACCGCCGGCCAGGATAATAGCCACGACTCCTTCCATCGTAATCACCACCTCCTCTGTGCTGTTTTGGGTAGCTATCTACCTCATCGCCCGCAAACGCACATTACGAGTGACTACCCGATTCGTCGGGCCATGCGCAGTAGACGCGCCGTATAACCATTATATCTGTTTACGCTGATATGTCAAATAATTTCAGATGGAAAAGGATTTGTGATAAAGTAATAAAGGGAGTGCTGAGGATAGATTAATATGCCTACTTTATGGGCTTTCCTTACCAATATGTCAGCGCCGATGCCCTTTCACCGAAAGGTCTATCTTCTATTCCGGAATAACTTTATCAAGCTGGCTAAAAGGCAAAGCTGCTGCGGGCACCCCGGTGAGCCCGGCTGCTGAGAGAACCAGGAATTACCTCCCGGTGCGGGAGAGGAAAAGGAGGTCTGAGACATGGCAGTAGAGAAAGTTGGCGAAAAATATCGCTGCAACGTATGCGGTAACGAGGTGGTGGTTACAGTAGTCGGCGGTGGTACCCTGGTCTGCTGCGGCGAGGATATGGAAAAAATCGAAATCCCGGAGACCAAACCGGGGAACCTGCCACCTGAGGGTTAAAGCGGCCTGTGGTAAATAGCTTGTATTACTTCGCCTATGGCTCTAATCTCAACCAGAAGCAGATGAAGGCGCGCTGCCCGGACAGCAAACCGCTGTTCACCGCGGTCCTGCCCAATTACAAGCTCGTCTTTGCTGGCTGGTCGCGGCAGTGGCGGGGAGGCGTTGCCAGCATCAAGTCGTATCGCGGGGAACGGGTGCGGGGGGCTATCTACGAGGTTACCGAAGCCTGCCTGCAAAGGCTTGACCGGTATGAAAGCGGCTACAGCCGGCTTAAGGTCACCGTTTTCGGGGAGGATGATGAGCCCATTGAAGCCATAACCTACGTTAAAACCGGTCAGCTTGAAGATGCGGCACCTTCAAAAGAATACCTGGCGATAATCCAGCAGGGCCTGAGGGACTGGCGGCTGTTTTAAATCTGAGGGATGCAGACTGGCGTGCGTGATTTCGCCAGTTTATTGAAAGGGGCGTAATGAGCACGACAGTGCTTTTTGTCCGCCACGGACAGACCGAATCGAATATCACCGGCTATTTCATGGGCCGGTCCGATGAGGATATCAGCGACCTGGGATATGCTCAAGTGCGCAGCCTGTCCTCGCGACTGGCCTCATTTCCGATTGCTTCAATATATACCAGCCCTTTGCAGAGAACCATAAACACGGCACGTATTCTGGCCGAACCGCATAAACTGGAGCTAAACGTACTGGATGATTTGATTGAGATTGGGCTCGGCGACTGGCAGGGGTTGCATCGAGACGAAATAAGCCAGAAGTGGCCGGAAATCTGGAGGCAGTCCAGAATTGACCCTTCAGATGTCACCTTCCCCAACGGTGAAAGTTTCCAGCAGGTAACCGAGCGGGCGGTACGTGCCTTCAACCGTATAGTAGCGGACAACAAAAACCGACATACCCTAGCGATAACACATGACGCGGTTATTCGAGTGCTGGCGGCACACGTTCTGGGCACATCCAACAGTATCTACCGGCATATGGAAATCAATAACGCCTCACTCAGCGTCATCAGGGTAGAGGATGATAG
>DASRZK010000177.1:0-2246 GCA_035686505.1 Dehalococcoidales bacterium
GACCTGGTTGTCATCATCGGCGAGGTGGGTGGCACGCAGGAAGAACATGCCGCCCGGTTCATCGCCAGCCAGATGACAAAGCCGGTGGTGGCCTACATCGCCGGCTACAGCGTACCGGAGGGAAAGCGCATGGGCCATGCCGGAGCCATCGTACAGGGCAACAAGGGAACAACGAAAAGCAAAACCAGCGCTTTTAAAGAGGCTGGCGTTGCGGTGGCGGAGTATCCACTGGACGTGGTGAAGCTGGTCCAGAACAAGCTGGGGTAGTATTTCCAGGCTTTCTGGAATTGCTCATTTTATGACAATATCAAATACCTCTTGCGTGCGGACTTCGTTTCCTCCGAGTGATGACCTGACATGAGCCAGCAATATCTGCGTATTGCCCTTTTGCCTTCCTTTGAAGTGAAAGACCTGATATAGCACGATGGTTCCGTCTTCCTTGGTCTCAGCATCAACTTCATTCTTCAATAGCTCAAGCATCGATTCGTCGTATTTTTCCCGCCATATGTAGCCGGAATTCAGATCAAACCCCCGCGCGATGGTAAACTCCTTGTTTACCTTGACTTCGATTTTCTCCACCGGCAGAAAGCCAAACTTGTTATTTGCTGCCTCTTCCTTTTCACCACAGCCCACCAGGAGCCCGATTACCATTATGGGTATCATCACCATCAGTATCAGTCTAGCCATTATTCCCCCTTTCCCACCGGCTGTTATTCTTATTAGCTGACAAACAAAACCTGAAACAAAACGGCGCCACCTATTTCAGGCTGATTCTGGCATCCACCACCCAGTACCCTTCCCCTCTCGCCATTACTTTCACCGGGTTGAAGTCCAGCTCCGCAATCTGGGGAATATCCTCAACCATGGCAGACAGCCTAAGCAGCAAATCCCGCACTGACCGGGTATCGCTGGGTGGTGCCCCTCGAAAACCCTCAAACAGGCTGGCCATTTTGATTGAGCTGACCATCTCGCTGGCATCCAGTTCGGTGAGGGGGTGCAGGCGGAGGACGATGTCCTTTAGCAGCTCAGCCTGTATGCCGCCCAGACCGAACATGATAAGCGGCCCGAACGTGGGGTCCTGCGTCACACCGGCAATTATTTCAATGTCACCCTGTATCATCCGCTGAATGATAACGCCTTCCATTTCCGATTCACGCTCTAGGGCCTTCAACTTGTCCTTGATGGTGTTAAATGCCGACCTCACTTCATCTTCGGAGTTGAGGTCCAGCGCCACGCCACCAACTTCGGTCTTGTGCGTGATGGTGGACGAGTTCAATTTAACGACCACCGGAAATCCCGCCTGTGCTGCCAGAGTAGCTGCTTCGTCCGCGCTCCTAGCGACCGATATTCCAGCAATACGTATGCCATAACAGTTGAGCAGGTCTACTATCTTTTCTGCGGGAAGCCAGAACGGTCTCTGCTTGTTCTGACTCATCGCTGCCTCGATGATACGACGCGCCTTTTCCCTTTTGATACCCTTTATGCGGGGCACGGAGCCCCTGGGTTTATTCATCAGCTCGCAGTACTCAATAGCTTTGGCCAGCGCCAGCACGGCGTTTTCGGGAAACGGATAGCACGGCACAAAACTGCCTGCCTTCCCCAGCCTGGCCTTGAATCCCCTCTGCCCCATGAAGCAGGCCAGCAGAGGCTTTTTGTTTCGCTGATAAAGCGGGCTGACATGGCGGATGGCATTCTCCACCAGCGTTGAGTCGATAACCGCCGCCGGAACAAATACCGCCAGGACAGCATCAACGTTGTCATCTCCGGCCAGAACCCTCAGCGAACCTTCAAACTCGTCCGGGGTAACGCTGCCGGTGAGGTCCAGTGGATTGCCAATCCTGATGTCCCGTTTTATGAGCGGTCTCAGTTTATTCGCTGTTTCAGAAGAAAACTCGGCCAGGGTCAGTCCTTGTTGCTCCGAAGCATCGGCGGCCAGAATCCCCGGCCCACCTCCATTGGTCACAATAACCAGCTGTTTGCCGCGGGGGAGTGGCTGGTTGGAAAGCAGCGTGGCCACGTCGAACAGTTCCTGGATGCTGTTGACGCGAATGATACCCGCCTGACGGAACAGGGCATCCGAGACCACCTCCGGCGTTGCCAGAGCGCCGGTATGCGATGAGGCAGCACGGGAGCCGACCAGCGTAGTACCACTTTTGACGACGACTATCGGCTTTCTGGCCGAAACACGCTTGGCGATACGGCTGAACTTCCTGGGGTTACCGAACGACTCCAGGTAGAGCAGGATG
>DASRZK010000178.1:0-2656 GCA_035686505.1 Dehalococcoidales bacterium
TGTCCAAAAGTACGCGGCCCCAGCTTATCACTCATGCCGAAGCTGGTGACAATCGCCCGGGCTATCTTGGTAGCCTGCTCGATATCCTCTGCAGCACCAGTTGTAACCTCATTAAAAATTATCTCTTCAGCAGTACGCCCACCAAGAAGAGTAGCTATTCTATCTTTTATCTGGGCCCTTGTCACTAGATATCTATCCTCAATGGGCAACTGGCGCGTATGCCCAAGCGACATACCGCGTGCCACGATGGAAATCTTGTGCACCGGGTCGGCATTGGGCAACATCTTGGCCACGAGGGCGTGCCCGGCTTCATGATAGGCGGTGATCTCTTTCTCTTTCGGGCTTATCTTGCGGCTCTTTCTTTCCGGCCCGGCAATCACCCTGTCTACTGACTCTTCGAATTCACGCATGCCAATGGCGTTCTTATTGCGCCTGGCCGCCAGAATAGCCGCCTCATTGACCAGATTGGCCAGGTCGGCACCGCTCAGGCCCACCGTACCCTTGGCCAGAACTTCCAGGTCAACGTCTTTATCCAGCGGCTTACCCTCGGCATGAACCTTGAGAATGGCGACCCGACCATTAATATCCGGACGGTCCAGAATTACCCTGCGGTCAAAACGACCGGGCCTCAGCAGTGCCGGGTCAAGAATGTCCGGTCGGTTGGAGGCGGCCAAAACAATCACGCTGGTACTGGTATCAAAGCCGTCCATCTCCACCAGAATCTGGTTGAGAGTCTGCTCCCTCTCGTCATGACTGCCGCCCAAACCCGAACCGCGGTGGCGGCCCACCGCATCAATCTCATCAATGAAGATGATGCAGGGAGCATTGCGCTTCGCCTGGTCAAAAAGGTCGCGCACCCTTGAGGCGCCGACGCCAACAAACATTTCCACGAATTCACTGCCGCTTATTGAGAAGAACGGCACATCAGCTTCACCGGCCACCGCTCTGGCCATCAGCGTTTTGCCCGTGCCCGGCGGCCCAATGAGCAGCACCCCTTTCGGTATGCGTGCGCCCAGCGACTGGAACTTCTCCCGCGATTTGAGAAAATCAACCACCTCCAGCAGTTCCTGCTTGGCTTCCTCCACGCCGGCCACATCGTCAAAGGTTACTGTAGGCCGATTGGCCGGGAAGAGACGGGCACGGCTCCGACCAAAGCTCATCGCCTGATTATTTGCCCCTCTTGCCTGTCGGAAGAGGAAGAATAGCAGGCCACCAAAGATGATGAGCGGCAGGAAGTTGAGCATCAGGCTTCCCCAGTTGATGCCCGACGAGCCTTTGATATTCACCACGACGCCTTCAAGGTTGAGCCCCTGGATCTCATAGATGCTGGCATTGCTTTCCTTGAAAGCCCGTAACTTGGTATCATCAGCCGTGGTGACGAGCAGCAGGTCGCCCTCCACATTGATCTCGGCGATTTCCTTGTTCTGCGACATGGCAATTATGTCGCTAAGAGGTACTTCTTCAGGCTTGTTCGCCGACGGCAAAAGATAGGAGAACAGCGCCACCGCTGCCAAGAGGATGGCAACGTAAATTAAGCTACTCCTTTTCCAGCTAGGTTTCACACTTCACTCCTCATCATGGCTCTTCGTGCCTATTAAATTATACCACAATCCACCATATATTCCACCGACAGTCACAAATCATGATAAAATGCCTGCAGCCGCAGTGCGTCTTCCTCCAGGTTTGGGCTTTCACATATTACCATGCCTTTGACATTATAATCCTTCAGCACGCTGAGCAACTCTTTATATTGAAAATCAGATTCCTCAAAGTTCAGGTGATTTATTTCTCCCTTCCGGCCATAGTTGATACCGGAAACGTGAATATGTATGTTTTCCAGTGCCTCCCCACCCAAACGCTGCCTCACCTGGAGCAGGACGGCCTCGAACTCGGGATAGGAATTGAATTCCCCGGTACGGGCGTGCCAGTGGGAGAAGTCAAAGCAGGGTGAAACCCCTTTCAGTTCCGCACTGAGGTTTACCAGCTCCTCAATGGTACCGAACTGGCTGCTTTTGCCGGTCACTTCCGGTCTGATACTTACCTGTATATTTTCACGTTCCAGCTGGCTCAACACTTCACCAAGATATCTCTTTACCGTCTCATATACGGCTTCCGGCGCCTGTCCCATGTAAAACGCGGCATGAAAAATCACGCTCTCCGCATGGCAGAGAGAGGCTATGCGCGCCGTCTGCAAGATGCGGTCCTGGCTGGCTCTTACCTTTTCCATATCCTGTGCATTCAGGTTAATAAAATAGGGAGCGTGTGCCGACAATCTTACACCGGTGCGAACCGCCGTCTCACCAACCAGCCGAGCAGCCGCCTCACCCATCTTCACCCCCTGGACAAATTCGACCTCCATGCAGTCCAGCCCCAGCTCGGCACTGCGCTCAATGCCGCTTATGGTTGAAGGTTGCCGGGAACTTCGCGGAGTTCCCGCCGTTCCGAAGAGCAAGTCGGCCATCTTCTTTCATCCCCAATATCATGGAGCCAGCGGACAGATTCGAACTGTCGACCGGCGGTTTACGAAACCGCTGCTCTACCCCTGAGCTACGCTGGCCCAAGGCAAAGTATAACATATATACCGTCGCACATGAAGCCTGGTATCCACGTTATGTTAAGAGGTCCAACAGGTTTGACACATGAGAAAGGGCAATGC
>DASRZK010000179.1:0-3203 GCA_035686505.1 Dehalococcoidales bacterium
ATACTGGCAGAGATTATCAATTTAATATCGGAGATAAAAATTGACCAGGCGTACCGCGCACTGGAAGCAGCCATGATGGTAACGGCCAGCGGCTACTGGAAGACACATTATGACTTTGGCAGCTACAGCCGAAACATCGCCCCGGCGCTCATCGGAAGCAGCCGTGCTGCCGCCATTGTCATAAACGTCATCCTGCCCTTTGCTTACGCATGGAGCATACTCAGCAGACAACCGGAGTTAGCTGCCAGGTGTCAGGCTATATTCACCACCTACCCGAAACCGGGCGCCAACGCCATTGAAAGACACATGTCAAAGCAACTTGGCCGCAGCCGCGTGCCTATAAATTCGGCGCCGCGGCAGCAGGGATTAATTCATATCTATAAGACGCTCTGCACGCAGGGCAAATGCTCTGTCTGTCCTTTGGGCACGGAGGCAAAAGGCTAAGCGCCTGCGGCAAATCGGCGCGGTCAGGACAGATATTCTAATACCTGCGCGAGGCTCTGGAGACGGGGGCAATCATTTACCCCGGTGAAATAGTTCATACGGTCAATTAAAATCCCCTTCATCCCCGCCTGATTGGCCCCGACGACATCGATCTGGTACTGATCGCCAACGTAGATGGCTTCGTGAGCCTGAATCCCCACCCTTTTCACTGCCTCCCGGAAAATCTCCGGGCTCGGTTTGGTGAAGCCGGCATCCTGTGAGGTCACCACCACCTGAAGCAGGGCGGTCAGTCCCAGTTTGTCCAGCAGTGAAGTGATATCCGTGTCCACATTGGAGATTAAGCCCAGAATCAGCCCCCGCTTCTTGAGGCCTTTCAGTGTGGGTAAAACATCGTCGAAAAGCACCTGCTCCAGGCCAAACTGCCTCATTTTGCCCAGCAGTCCCAGAACGAGCTGGTCATCAGCTTCAATATCGGCTTCTCTGAGCAGTATGCGCTCGTACTGCGTCCAGACCACCATCTGCTCTTCTTTGGAACGCTGGCCCAGCGAAGCACGGGAATGCTCCTGATAAATGTACTCATCAGCAACAATGAGAGGTCGGCGCAGCACCTCGGGATTCACCTCAATGCCAAGTTCCCGCAACGCCTTTGCCTGAAGTTCTTCCCGCGGCGGGTCGTAGCCAACCAGCGTATGGTACAGGTCAAAAAAGACCGCTTTAATCATGGCCGGTGTCATTGTACCGAAAGCGGCACCATCTGTAAAGGAAATGCCGTAAAAGAGGGTGAACAACCCGACGCTAAAAGTGTATACTAGAAAATGACCTTATCTTAAAGGGGAAAGATGACAACGGTACTGTCCCGTGCTGAAATACGCCGGCTGCTGGAAGGAAATCCCCCTCTGATTGAGGACTGGGTGAACCTGGAGCAGCAGCTACAGCCCAACGGCATTGACCTCACCCTGCGTGAGATTGCGCTGCTCCAGTCGGGCGGTACGATAGCCGTGGACAACCGCCAGCGCCAGGTCTCCGAGCTGGCTCCCCTTGTCTTCGATGGACTGGAATATCTTGACCTTGTCGCCGGTATATATCTTATTACCTACAATGAGATTGTCCACCTGCCCGAGAATATCACCGCGCTCGCGGCGCCCCGCTCCAGCCTGCTGCGCTGCGGCGTCACCATCGACACAGCGGTATGGGATGCCGGCTACTCCGGGCGTTCGCAATCACTGATGGTCGTCTATAACCCTCATGGTATCCGACTGCAGCGAAATGCCCGAATTTTGCAACTCGTTTTCTTCAAGCTGGCACAGAAGACCAGGGGCTACCGGGGGAGATACCAGGGAGAAAATATCTAGTTATCCCCTACCTCTTCTCCACACCTATGATGTACCACCGCTCCGGCAGGTCCTGACTGGTATCAACTGTCAGATGAGCGATATCAAGGCTCGGATACAGGCTCTTCAGGTCATTCAGGTCGATGGCTTCGAATCTCTTCTTATTGTTGAGGTAAGCCTGTTCGGTGAGAGCATTTGATTCATAATTGTCTTTGGTCCGCGCCAGTATTCTCCTGACGGCTACCTCCTGCGGACAGTCCGTTTGCAGGATGATAAGCCTAAGGTTATGTCCCGCCGCTATGGCGGCCGCGCGCCGCCTCAATGCCTGGGTAATAAAGGTCGCATCCAGTATCGCTCCTTCGCCTTTATCCCTGAAAATTTCCTCTGCCCGTCGGAACATCTCGTCATAGACCATGGTTCGCTTATCCATACTGGCGGCTACCTTTTCGTCAAAAACGTCTTCATTCTTCAGCAGCTCCAGCCTGATGAGGTCAGTCCGCAGCAGTGGGTAGCCGGTGATTCTGGCCACTTCCTCGGTGATCTCGGTTTTCCAGGTGCCGGGAAGGCCGCAGGCGATAAGCACAAAACCCGAACCCAGCCCGGTTTCGATAAACTGCCGAAACGGTTTTCTCAAGTCGCCATCTCCTCGCCTAATCCACTTTATTTTGCCTTATTCTAATTATATATCACACGTACGAATCGGCAAGCTCGAAGTAGTCCCTGGCAATAGCCAGTATTTTCTCTTTCTCCGCTTTGGCAATATGCGGGTCATCGAGCTTGAAACTCTCCACCTTACCCCGAACATACGCCCGGTAACATTTATAGAAATTGAGCAACGATTTTAACTCTGTGTCTCCACTCGCCGCCATATAAGCGCTGACGAAGTGCCGGGACAGGTCAGCCCGACCGTAATGGTCAAGGTCCATGGCCAGAAAAGCCACTTCCGAGGCAACGTCGCCATAGCGGAAGCGGTCATTGAATTCAATGCAGTCGTAAATACAGATGCCTTTCCAGAAGCAGATATGGGCGGCGTGCAGGTCGCCGTGACAGTCCCGGATTTTGCCCTCGCTGATGCGCCGCCGGAAAAGCGGTGCGTTCTGCACTAAAAAATTCCCCGTGTAGGCTTTTATGCGCTGATACTTCTCAGGGAAAATGGTGGTGCCGATGTATTTCTCGGTCTGTTCAAAATTTTCCGCGGTGTTCTGGCGGATTATATCCAGGGCGCCAAAGGCACTGATGGTGGCATTTGTCTCCGCCCTGCCGTGGAATTCGGCCAGCTTCCCGGCTACTGCCGCCAGCATCTCCGACGACACTTTATCCGACTCGAGCATCACATTCATCATCGTTTCCTGAGGAAGACGGCGCATCTTGACGGCGTATTCCACAGGCCGGCCGCGTCCATCTATCGATATCTGGCCTTCCTGCTCG
>DASRZK010000180.1:0-3239 GCA_035686505.1 Dehalococcoidales bacterium
GAAGTGCAGCTCACTGCACGGTCCGCACGGCCCCGTTTCACCTGCCGGACCCCAGAAGTTATCCTTCTCACCGAATCTCAGGATTCTTTCCTCAGGAACGCCGATGTCCTTCCAGTACTGAAAGGACTCATCATCATCGAGGTAGATGGTTGCCCAGAGTCGCTCCGGGGGCAGCTTCAGGCGCTCGGTGACGAACTCCCACGCCCAGGCAATGGATTCTTTTTTGAAATAGTCACCGATGCTGAAGTTGCCCAGCATCTCGAAAAAGGTGAGGTGACTGGAATCACCCACCGACTCGATGTCGGTCATGCGGAAACTTTTCTGGCACGAGGCAAGACGGGGATTGGGGGGAACAGCCCGGCCCAGATAATAGTCCTTGAATTGCACCATGCCGGCACTGGTAAAGAGAAGGGTGGGGTCGCCGTGCGGGATGAGAGAGGAACTGGGAACGATATCATGCCCCTTCTCAAGGAAAAAATTCAAGTAAGCATCTCTTAACTCATCGCTGGTCATTGATAACTCCTGACATAAGAACCTAACGAACGGTTGATTATTTGATTTTAGGCGTAAGAAGCCGTAGCTGTCAAACAAAAGCTACGCGGTATGCACCTTTACTCCCTGGCACAGCTCCGCGATTAAAATATTCAGAGCAAGCTCGGCGTTATATCTTCCCGTTTTAATCGCCAAGTCAGTTTCCAAAAGCCGGTGATATACCTCTTTCAGCCGCGCCATTGAATATCGGCTGGCCTGTTCCTGGGTCCGGCGCAAGATGAACGGCGAAGTCATTTCCAGCCTGCCCATGATTTCTGCTTCGGACCGGCGCTGATTTTTCAGTTCTCTGACACGGACAATGAGCCTTGCCTGCCTGGTCAGCATGACCAGAAGATAGGCCGGCGATGCTCCCTTTTGCATCAGTTGCTCCGCCAGCTTTTCGGCCACACCCCCCCTGAACTCAAGAATGGCATCAACCAGGTCAAAGACGCTGGCCTCCTGAACGTAACTCACTACCCGCCTGACATCATCGGCCTCAATCTGCCTGCCACCGGTAAACAGAACCAGCTTATCAATCTCATTGGCCATTATCCATAGGTTTCCGCCCACAAATCTTTCCAGGAGTTGTGCCGCCGCAGTTGATATGCTGCCACCCCTGCCCGCAACGCGATTATTTATCCACTGAATCAGTTTCTCTCTGTCCAGCAGCCGGAAGGTCTTTATTTTCGCTTTTGTTAAAAGTGAATTTAACAACGGGTTTTTATTGCTTATCTTACCATCCACCAGCACCACCACGGTGCTATCAGGTACCGTAACCAGATAGTCAGCCAGGGACTGGTACTCATTCTGCCGACTGGATACGCCGGTGGCCTTCTTACGCCGTCCCGACTTCGTTCTGGATTCAAAGCGTTCCAGCAGCCCCTGAATAATAACCAGCCGTCGCTCGGCGAGAAAAGGCATTGCTTCGGCCACGGTTCTGAGCTGGTCGATGGTCGCCTGCTGCCCTTCGAGTACGGTGGTATTGGTGACCAGCGCCGTCTCATCACCGATGGTGCTTTTTATCTCAGCAAGCGCTTTTTGTCGGGAAAAATCGTCTTCTCCGTAAAGAACGTAGAGCAAAAGTCCACCCCGCCGGCACTATTTGTTTCCCCATTCTACCATAACCGAACATCCAGGTATTTATCACATAAAATGTGAGCTATCCTATTGAGAAATTATCATACAAAGAGTAGACTTTATATCAGTAAAAATGTCTGATTGAAATCTCTGAAGTTAAGAGGTGTACGATGTCAGAGAAAACCAATGAACTGAAGAAACTGTCCGAAATCGCTGCCGACATGAAGCTGCCGGCTGAACTGAGGAGAAAAGCCATCGAACAGCTGGGAGTTATTGCCACCCATGACGCCTTGCTTGCCCTGCTGGACATTGTCGCCAATGAGAACCTGGTAAACAAAGACCGGGACCTCGCCCTGAAGCAGGCCAGAGAGGTGATTAAAAAGACGAGCCCGCAGTAATCAACGCTGCCACCTGTTAACGTGCGGTTGGACTGATGAGTATTGATGTTGGCATCATCGGGCCAGGTAAAAGTGGCAAAACCACCATCTTCAATGCCCTGACCGCGGGCAAAGCTGGCACCGGAAGCCCTGCCAGCGATGCTCTCGCCGCACATATCGGCGTTGCCAAAGTCCCCGAGCCACGTCTGAAGACGCTGGCCGACATGCTGCAACCCAAGCGTGTGGTTCCCGCCGAAGTGCGATATATTGACGTCGGCGCCTCTGTGAAAAGCCTGGTGACCGGCAAGGGAATCGGTGGCGAACTGCTCAACCAGCTCGGTAATGCTGATGCGCTGATTAACGTGGTCCGGGCCTTCGCCGACGATAGCGTACCTCACCCCGAAGGCAGCCTTGACATCGAGCGCGACATCGACATCATGAATATGGAGCTTGTCTTTTCTGACCTGGCCATTATCGAACGCAGGCTGGAACGAATCGAGGCCTCCCTTAAAGCAGCCAGGCCACCGGAGCGCCCGGCCTTCCTCCACGAGCAGGAGGCCATGATAAAATTCAAGGCGGAACTGGAAAAAGACATCCCCATACGGACGCTATCGACTGCCGCAGGGGATGCTCGATTGCTCGCCGGGTACCAGTTTCTCACCGCCAAACCATTGCTTACCGTGGTCAACATCGGAGAGGAACAGTTGCCTGAGGCGGCTGGCCTTGAAACGGAGCTAAATTCGCGCCATGCACAGGAGAAAGCCCGCATCATCGCCCTTTGTGGCAAACTGGAAATGGAGCTCGGCCAGCTTGATGAGCCGGCGGCCGCTGAGTTCCGCGCCGATTTCGGTTTGACCGAATCCGGACTCGACCGCGTTATCAAGCAGTCCTACGAGCTGCTGGGGCTGGTCTCGTTTTTCACCACCGTTTCCGCTGAGGTGAAAGCCTGGTCCATTCCGCACGGTACCAGCGCGGTAAAAGCCGCCGGTAAAATCCACTCTGACATGGAACGGGGATTCATCCGGGCCGAGGTTATCAGTTTCGATAACCTGGTCAGGTGCGGCAGCCTGGCCGAAGGGCGCAAGCAGGGACTCCTCAGACTTGAGGGGAAAGATTACATCGTACAGGATGGCGATGTCATTACCTTCCTGTTCAACGTATAGAGCTGTCATTGGGCATTCTCAAATTGCCGGTGCCCGCCCGGCGAACAACAAGCTGTAAGCTGTCCTGTCCCACTACCATGACCACCTCTCC
>DASRZK010000181.1:0-2900 GCA_035686505.1 Dehalococcoidales bacterium
ATAACGGCGACAGGGTTCCCTGCCACATGGTCATAATTGCTATCGGCGTCCGCCCGCGAATTGACCTGGTCAATGGCACCGGGATAAAGGTGAACCGGGGCATAGTCGTTGACCGCCATATGGCCACCTCACACCCTGACATTTACGCCTGCGGCGACGTTGCGGAAGCCTTCGACATCCCCTACGGGCAATGCCGGCTCACCCCCATCTGGCCCAATGCCTATATCGGCGGGCGTACTGCTGGCTTCAATATGGCAGGCCAGCCGACGGAATACCCAGGCGGGATGGCTATGAACTCCCTCAAATATTTCGGCCTGAACGTGGTCTCGGCCGGGATGGTGATTCCACCGGATGACAGCTACGAAGTGCTCACCTCGAGCAAGGACGGTGCCTACCGCAAAGTTATCCTGAAAGATGGTGTCGTGGTTGGCCTTATCTTCGCCAGCGACATTGAGAAAGCCGGCATTGTCCGGAATTTAATCAAAAAACAGATAAATGTGGCTGAATTCAAACAGGCACTGGTGGCCGATAATTTCGGGCTGGCTTCCCTGCCCGGCGAAATGTGGCGGCCGGAACTGGAATTGCCCGCCGGAGCGGTGGTCTCACCCGTTGTTACCGAAGAACTTGAAGAAGTAATTGCTGGCGAATAATTTATTTGGCGCGGAGTATTACTATGAAAGACCTAAATCTAACGCAGAACCCGTACCGGGACGATAAAGTAATCGATGCCTGCTCCATATTCGGCATGATGGACACCTCCGGCAGCAGATTCTCAGGGAGAAATATAATCAAAGCTATCGCCAACATGCATGACCGCGGCAACGGACTCGGCGGTGGGTTCGGCGTCTACGGGATTTACCCCGATTACGCCGACCTCTATGCCTTCCACGTCATGTACCTCACCCGGAATGGACAGGAAGAGGTGGAGTCGTTGCTCAGGAAGCGATTTCAGCTTATACACCAGGAAAAGATTCCCACCCAATCGACAAAGGCGATTACCGACCCGCCCGCAGTCCGGCGATATTTTCTGGATATCAATGAGCAGAAGCCGGAAGGTCAGTCGGATGATGACTACATTGTGGAGCAGGTGATGAACATCAACACCCGGCTCCAGGACGCCTTCGTCTTTTCCAGTGGCAAGAACATGGGCGTCTTCAAGGGAGTGGGCTACCCGGAGGAAATCGCCGAGTATTTCTGCCTGGAACAGTATGAAGGCTATCTGTGGACAGCGCACGGTCGCTTCCCGACCAATACTCCGGGGTGGTGGGGTGGTGCCCACCCGTTCTGTATCCTGGACTGGACGGTGGTACACAACGGAGAGATATCTTCCTACGGGATAAACCGGCGCTATCTGGAGCAGTACGGTTACCACTGCACCATGCAGACCGATACCGAGGTGGTCGCCTATGCTATCGACCTGCTGATGCGGAAGCACGGGCTGCCTATTGAAATTGTGGCCCGCATTCTGGCGGCGCCATTCTGGTCTGAGATTGAGCGCCGTCCCCCGGCAGAACAGGAACTGCTGCGCACCCTGCGCCAGGTCTATGGCAGCCTGCTCCTGAATGGGCCGTTTACCGTTATCATGGCACATCACGGGGAGATGATAGGGCTCACTGACCGTATACGTCTGCGCCCATTGACCGTGGGCGTGAAGGGCAGCATGCTTTATCTTTCCTCCGAGGAATCGGCCATTCGCCTCATCTGCCCTGACCTCGACGATGCCTGGATTCCAGCCGGCGGCGAACCCATCATCGGCAGCCTGCAAACACCTTTGCAGACACCGACGAAACCCGTTAATGAGGAGTTCATTTCCTATGCTCACTAAGCGCATTATCCCCTGCCTCGATGTCAAAGACGGGCGGGTGGTCAAGGGAACCAGCTTCATCCAGCTGCGCGACGCCGGCGACCCGGTGGAACTGGCTGCCTTTTACTATCAGCAGGGCGCGGATGAGCTGGTCTTCCTCGATATCAGCGCCACACCGGAGGGTCGCGATACGCTTATTGACGTGGTGGAGCGCATCTCGGAGCAGGTGTTTATACCGCTCACCGTCGGCGGCGGATTGAGAACAACGAGTGATATGCGCCGCCTGTTGAAAGCGGGTGCGGATAAAGTTTCCATCAACACCGCCGCGGTGCTTACCCCGGAATTGATACGTGAGGGAGCCGCCAGGTTCGGCAGCCAGTGTATCGTCGTCGCCATCGATGCCAATCGCGTGCCGCATAATCAAAAAATCAAGTGGGAAGTATATACCCACAGCGGCCAGAAACCGACCGGTATTGATGCGGTCTCCTGGGCCCGGCGAGCCGTGGAAATGGGGGCGGGGGAAATATTGCTGACCAGCATTGACGCCGATGGACACCGTGCTGGCTATGACCTCGAACTTACCAGCGCCATCTCCGGAGCGGTGTCGGTGCCGGTTATCGCCAGCGGCGGTGCCGGCACGCTGGAAGACCTCTATCAGGCACTGGTGGCCGGCAAGGCAGATGCCGTGCTGGCGGCCAGCATTTTCCACTACGGCACATATTCCATTCCGGAGACCAAAGAATATCTGGCAAAAAAAGGAATAGCGATACGAATTGAGGGGTAAGGGAAGATGAAGACATATTTACCGCCCAAGTTTCTGGTTGAAAGAGACACGGAACGCTGCATCAAGTGCGAGGTGTGTGACAACCAGTGCTCATTTGAAAACCATTACTTTGACGCTGAAGATGACGAGATGAAGAGCCGCACCGAGAACTGTGCCGGCTGTCACCGCTGTGTCACCTTCTGCCCCACGGGAGCACTGACAGTACGACGCAACCCGCTCGAATACCGCGACAATTATAACTGGCGCCCGGAGTACATCGAGGACATCATCAAGCAGGCCGAAACGGGCGGTATCCTCCTCACCGGCATGGGC
>DASRZK010000182.1:0-6653 GCA_035686505.1 Dehalococcoidales bacterium
AACTCGGCGGCAAAGCCGCTGGTGCTCGGCAGTCCCAGAGAGGCCAGCCCGGCGATGGAAAAAACCACGGTGATAATGGGCACCTGTCTGGCCAGGCCGCCAAACTTGCGTAGGTCACGTTCATGAGTGTTATGCATCACCAGCCCGACCATGGCGAAGAGCAAGCCGGTGACCAGGCCGTGGCTGACCATTTGCAGGGCCGCCCCGACCAGGCTCACCTTGCCGAGGGCGAAAATGCCCAGCAGTACATAGCCCATGTGGCTGATGCTGCTGTATGCAATAAGCCGTTTGAAGTCAGTCTGCCGCATGGTAACGGCGGCGCCATAGAGCACACCGATGATAGCCAGTATGACCAGTATGACGGCATACTGCTGGGCTACCGTCGGGAACATGGTAACGCACAGGCGGATCATGCCGTAGCCACCCATCTTGATGAGCACCCCGGCCAGCATGACGCTGACCGCGGTCGGCGCATCGGTATGGGCATCGGGCAGCCACGTGTGAAATGGAAATACCGGCAGCTTGATGGCAAAGCCGATAAGGAGCAGCCAGAAGATGGGCGCGGCCGGCATGATTGACTGTACCAGTCCCAGACCGCTCCGGCCTATCTCCACCATGCTCAGGCTGCCGGTGGTAAAGTACAGGCTCAGGATACCCGCCAGCATGAAGGCGCTGCCGAAGAGGGTGTACACCACATACTTCATTGCCGAATATTCCTTGCGCCCCGCTCCCCAGATGTTTATCAGGAAGTACATCGGGATGACCTCTATCTCCCACATGACGAAGAAGAGCAGCAAGTCCAGGGAGAGAAAGACGCCGAGGATGCTTGTTTCCAGAAGCAGGAGCCAGGCAAAGTACTCGCGCACTCTCAGCTGAATTTTCCATGAGATGAGCACCGCCAGGAAACCAAGGAAGGCGGTGAGCACCATCAGTGGCAGACTCAGGCCGTCGACGCCCAGATGATAGTAGGCGTTGATGGGGGCAATCCACAGCGCCTCTTCCTCAAACTGGATAAGGCCAGCGGCTTCAGGCGACCGGTCAAACAGGGCGAAGAGGATAATAGATAGGGCCAGGGGTACGAAGGTAAAGATGGCCGCTGTCCACCGGATAACATGCTCACGGTTGGAGAGCACGAAGGCAATGAGCACCGCACCTGCCGCGGGCAGGAAGAGTATCGTTGTCAGATAACCCGAACCTACCAATACCAACTCCTATCTTTATTTAGCCAAAAAAGTAAAGGACAAAAATGATGGTCAGAATGCCGATGCCAATAAACAGGCCGTAAAGCTGAAGCTGCCCGGTCTGGGCGTACCTGATTGTCCGGCCACTGGCGATGGCGCCATCGGCCACGCCATTGACGGCGCCGTCCACGACTTTGTTATCAAACTGCTCAAAACCACTAAAAAGACCTCTGAGCAGGGCATTTCTCACGATGATGTTCTCATAAAGCTCATCAAACCAGTACTTTCGGTAGAAAAGGGTATAGAGCGGTTTAAACATGCTGCCCATGCGCTCTGCCGAAATCCACGACTTGCTGTACATGGCGTAGGCGAGCAGGATTCCCAGCCCCGCCAGTATCAGCGATATCCAGGGAAGCGACAGAGTGAAGGGGTGGAATAGGCCCTCGAAGAAGCCGTGTGTTTCTCCGTGCCCCATGAAGGCGTCAAAGTGGCCGGTCACGTTCCAGAGTCCGGAAAAAATGGAGAGCACGGCCAGAATTACCAGAGGTATGGTCATCACCCTGGGCGACTCGTGGGGTTGACTGTGATGGCTGTCATGGCCACCGTGCCCGTGGGCGTCCGGAGCGCCGCCCCGGTACTCCCCGCCGAAGGTCATGAACACGGCGCGGAACATGTAGAACGCGGTCATGAACACCGTAATCATTGCCATGTAGAAAAGCACGGGCTGGTTTTCAAAGGCACTGATGACAATCTCGTCCTTGCTCCAGAAACCGGAGAGCGGCCAGATGCCGGCGATGCTCAGCGAGGCGATGACAAAAGTGGCATAGGTCCAGGGCATGTACTTTTTCAGGCCACCCATCAGGCGCATGTCAAAGGTGCCCGTGGCGTGGTTGACGCTGCCCGAACCGAGGAACAGAAGTGCCTTGAAGAAGGCATGGTTGAACAGGTGCCAGATGCCGATGGCCACCCCGCCCGTGCCGAGACCCAGCATCATGTAGCCGAGCTGGCTGATGGTGGAGTAGGCCAGCACCCGCTTGATATCGTTCATCACCAGCCCCATGGAGGCGGCAAAGATGGCGGTAATCCCGCCGATTATGGCGACGGTGGTCAGGGCCTCTGTTGAGTGCTCGAAGAGGGGGAACATGCGGGCCACCAGGAAGACGCCCGCAGCGACCATCGTAGCCGCATGGATTAAAGCGCTGACCGGCGTCGGGCCTTCCATAGCGTCGGGCAGCCAGACGTGGAGCGGGAACTGGGCCGACTTGCCCATCGCGCCGGCGAAGATGCCAATTGCCGCCCAGGTGAGCACGGTGCCCGCCAGCACACCGGCGATGGCCAGCTCGTGAAGCTCGTGAATATCAAAGGTGCCCGTGTTCAGGTAAAGCAGTAGTATACCGGCCAGGAAACCGAAGTCGCCCAGCCGCGTAACGATGAAAGCCTTCTTGGCGGCATCAGCGGCGGAAGGACGATGGAACCAGAAACCGATGAGGAGATAGGAGCAAAGCCCCACCATCTCCCAGAAGACGAACAGGAAAAGTAAATTGGCGGCCATCACCAGGCCAATCATCGAGGCGGTGAAGAGCGACATCCATGCATAGTAGCGGTGGTAGCCGGGGTCGCCGTGCATGTAGCCCTGGGAGTAAATCTGCACCATCAGGCTGACCACGGTAACCACGATGAGCATCACCGCCGTCAGCGAATCCATTATCAGGCCTAGGCTAATGGTCACCCCGTCCTCGATGACCACCCAGGTAATGTCAGGGATGGGTATCTCGTGGTGTGATGAGGCCATCACCGCAAAGAGTGCCCAGATGGACAGGGCCAGCGAACCACCAATGGCGGCGATGGTAATGTAGCCGGCTATCCTTGATTCCGGCCGGACAAAGGGCCGGATGAAAAACCCGATAATGACAAACGAGAACAGCGGGAGCAGGAATATCAGCCAGACCATCTGGTGCGGTATCATAGCTTCCTCAGCACGTCCCTGATGACGTGTTCTTTATCTCTGGGCACCATGATGGAGTATTCGGCAAACTCCTGGCCGACGGGTATGCCAGAGGCTGGCAGGATGCGGGCGGGAACTCCTTCTCCCTCAAAGAGCTCCTTCCACATCTCGGCGACCATCAGGCTTCTGGCTTTTTTAACTTCTACCCACATCTTGTTACCACTTCAATAAATCGATTTTACTGACATCAATATCTTCAAGACCGCGGTAGATGGCGAAGATAATCGCCAGGCCAACGGCCACCTCGGCCGCGGCCACCACGATGACGAAGATGGCAAAGACCTGACCAGTGAGCATGGCCGGCACCACGTAGCGCGAGAACGCCACCAGCGTGATATTGACCGCGTTGAGCATAAGCTCCACGCACATCAGGATAATGACGGCATTGCGCTTGGCCAGCACGCCGTAAAATCCGATGGAGAACAGGATGGCGGACAGTATCAAATAATGTTGCAGGCCTATAACCATTTGTTTACTTCTCCCTGGCCAGGACAATCGCACCCAGAACGGCGGAAAGCAATAATACCGCGGCAATCTCCACCGGCAGTAGATAACCACCCTCGCCGAAAAGGCTATTCGCCAGCGCGGCGGTGGTCGGTGCTGTTGGTGGTATGCTTGATATCTGCCACGGCGTGTTAATCAACGTCAGGACGAGTACTTCCAGAAACAGGATGGCAACGATGAAAGCCGGTATCTGAAATCGACTATTCGGGCTGCCCTGCTGCACTTCTCTGGTCATCATGATGGCCAGGATAATCAGCACCGATATGGCGCCCACGTAGACCAGAATCTGGACTGCCGCCAGAAAATCGGCGCTGAGGGTGATGTACAGTCCGGCCACCGTCAGGAAGCACAGTATCAAAGAGAGCGCCGCCCGGAACACGTTCCGCAGCAACACGACCCCCAGCGCTGCCATAATGCCGACGACCGCCAGTATCCAGAAAGAGATAGCCAGTCCCATCACCGTTTCTCCGTAATTTTCTCTACCAGCAGGGTCTGCTTGGGCAATTTTTCCGCTTTATCCGGATAGAAATAGCCGCTCACTTTACGCTCCGGTGTTTCCAGCATGTCATCTTTATTCTGCACCAGTTCGCTGCGGCGGTATCTGGCGCACTCAAAGGCGTGGCTGAAGTACAGCGCCTGATACGGGCAGGATTCAATACACAGGCCACAGTTGATGCAGTAGCCGGTATCCACCCGGTATTTATCAACAACGTATTTGTTCTCTGTCATATCGGTCGAGGTGACGATTTCGATGGCACCCTGAGGACAGGTCTTGGCGCAGGTGCCGCAGCCGGTGCATTTATTTCGATTCCAGACGAGCTCATTGCCCCGGAACCGCCTCGAGATATTGAGCCGCTGCTCCGGGTACTGACTGACCGTCGGATGACGGAACAGGTGCCTGATGGTTACCGTCAGGCCCTTGGCAATGCCGATTCCATACCGTTCAAACTTCAATTCTACCCCGTCCTAATTTAAAGAAGAATTTCGACCATACCAGAACTAATATCGCCATAACGGCGAAGTTGACAATAATCATTGCCCAGGCCAGCTCGGCAGGCCAGCCGGCCAGCACCTGCAGGGCGGTGATGAACAGGTTGATGATTGACAAGGGGAAGAGGAACTTCCAGGCGAAGGCCATCAGCTGGTCGATTCTGATTCTGGGCAGCGTGGTGCGTGTCCACACCATGAGGAAGAAGACGAGGATAATTTTGACCACGAACCAGAGCCACGGTGGCAGTATCGGACCTCTCCAGCCGCCGAGGAAGAGGGTGGTGATGATGGCGGAGATGGCTACCGCCTCGGCGTACTCCACCAGATAGAACATGGCGAATTTCATGCCCGAGTACTCGGTGTGGAAGCCGGCCACAATCTCGGAATCGGCCTCCATGAGGTCGAACGGGCTGCGGTTGATTTCAGCGCAGCCGGCGGCGAAGAAGAGCAGAAAGCCCAGCGGCTGGAGCAGGATGAAGGGAACATCCTGGGCCACCACCATTTGGTTCAATGATAGTGACCCGGCAATGAGCACCACGCCGACAATAGCCAGCACCAGCGGGATTTCGTAGCTGACGACGGCGGCCACGTTGCGCATGGCGCCGAGCAGGGAATACTTGTTGCTTGAGCCCCACCCGGCCATGAAAATGCCTATCGTGGACACCGAGCTGATGGCCACCACGTAGAGTATACCGATATTAAGGTCGGCCAGCAGGGCTCCATTTGCAAAGGGTACCACGGCGAAAATCATCAGCGCCGGGGCGAAGGCAACCACCGGGGCCAGCCAGTGAACGAGCTTGTCGGCGGCATCGGGCACAATGTTCTCTTTAAGCAGCACTTTGATGGCGTCGGCAACGGGCTGGAGGAGGCCAAAAGGACCGGTGCGGTTTGGCCCGAGGCGCGACTGCATCCGGCCCATACCCCGCCGCTCGATGTAGATGACGCCCATCACCATGGTCAGAACAAAGCCGATGATGACCACGGTGAAAAAGAGCCAGTGCCACCAGAAACCGCCCGGCCAGTCCGGGGGGACGGACTGAAAATTGACCAGATTATAAATATTAAGCTCTGCTGTTGCCATTAACGGTCAATCTCACCCACAGTAATATCCATGCTGCCGAAAATTATGATTAAGTCAGCTATCTTCCAGCCGCGTACCATGTCGCGCAGTGCCGTCAGGTTAATCAGGCTTGGCGGGCGGATATGGCAGCGGTAGGGAGCGATGGAATTATCGGACACCAGGTAGAAACCGAGTTCGCCTTTGGGCACCTCGATACGGCCATAGGCTTCCCCGGCCGGTGGTCGGATAAGCTGGGGCAACTCGGCGCGAACGGGACCGGACGGTATCTGCTCCATCGCCTGTTTTATAATGCGCAGGCTCTGCCGCATCTCATCGACCCTCTGGCGGTAGCGGTCATAGCAGTCGCCGGTGGTCTGCGTTGGTATATCAAAGTCAAAGCGGTCGTAGATGGAATATGGGTCGGCTTTGCGGATGTCCCAGTTCACGCCGCTGGCACGTAATACCGGTCCACTCGCCGAGCAGTTTATGGCCTGTTCTCCGGTCAGAATGCCGACGCCTTTGGCGCGGGCAATCAGTATTTCGTTCTGCATCAGAAGGCGGTCATACTCATCCATGAAGCGCGGTATCATGTCCATGAACTTGCGCAGGGCGGGCATGAACTCCTCGGGCAGGTCCTGGCTGACGCCGCCCACGCGCATGTAGTTATAGGTGAGCCGCTGGCCGCTGACCATCTCGAAAAGGTCAACTATTCGCTCCCGCTCCCGGAACATGTAGAGGAATGGGGTAAAGTAAGCACCGCAGTCGTTCAAAAAGGCACCAACGGCAATCAGGAGAGCCGCGATGCGCTGCAATTCACCGATGATAACCCGTATGTATTCGGCACGTTCCGGAACCTTGATGCCTGCCAGCTTCTCCACAGCGAGACAGTAGGCAAAGTTGTTGCTCATCGATG